>DASPUT010000019.1 GCA_035622735.1 Thermodesulfovibrionales bacterium
CGCTCGAAAAAGATTCCGAAGCAGACAGAGAACCGTCACATCTCCATGATTCCATCCTGCCACAAAGGTATTCTGCCATAACCGCATACTTCACGTCGTGATTCCCTCGGGGCCGGACTGAAAAGAAATACACCCTACCCAGGTAGGATGGACATCGAGCCGGTTTTAGCCTACACTGGATTCAGAGTCTTTTTGAGGAGTTTTTTTGAAGGCAAGAATCGACAGTCATGCCTGCTTTGATTTCTTAACGGGCATCCCGAACAGAACGCTTTTCTATGATCGGCTTACCCAGGCCGTGGCACTCGCCGAGCGCGCTCGGAGCAAATTGGCAATGATGTTTGTCGGCGTCGACAACCTGAAACTCATCAATGACACCTTGGGGCACAATTGCGGAGATCTCATGTTGAAGATCATAGCGGAGCGCCTCAAGGCTTGTCTCAGAAAAAGCGATACGATCGCCCGTCCCGGAAGGGATGAATTCATGATTCTGCTGCCGGAGATACGACACGCCGAGGACGCCGCCGGAATCGCCGAGAAGATCCTCGCCTCGCTCGAGTCACCCTTTCTTCTCGAAAACCATGAGTTGTTCTTCTCAGCGAGCATCGGCGTGAGCATCTTCCCCCTTGACGGGGCCGATGCCGTTACCCTGATCGAAACGTCGTACACGGCAATGGAACGGGCCAGACAGGGGGAGAAGAATAGTTGTCGATTCTATTCACAAGAAATGAACGACAGGGCCTTCAGTCGCATGATCATGGAAAACAATCTCCGTTTGGCGCTGAAGCGTAAGGAATTCCTCCTGCACTACCAACCGCAAATTGACCTTGCAACAGGAAGAATCAATGGTCTGGAAGCCCTTGTACGCTGGCAACAGCCCGGGCTTGATCTCGTCTATCCAAACGATTTCATTTATTTGATGGAGGAGACAGGCCTCATCGTCGAACTCGGGCAATGGGTTCTCAGGACTGCATGTGCACAAAATAGGGAATGGCAGGAAGCAGGCCTCACACCCGTTAGAGTCTCGGTGAACCTTTCCGCACGTCAGTTTCACGAACATGACATCGTTGGGACGGTCGGCAAGGTGCTGGAGGAAACGCGACTCCGGCCCGAATACCTCGAACTGGAACTTACCGAAAGAGCCCTCATGATAAATACCGAAGCGACCATTAGGGCCCTTGAAGGGTTAAGAGCGATGGGAGTACAACTCTCGATAGACGACTTTGGCACCGGATATTCATCTCTCCGCTACCTGAAGTATTTCCCCGTAAACAGGCTGAAGGTTGACGGGCCCTTCATACCGTCGCTCGCAATCAGCGCTACTGATGCTGCGATAGTCGAGGCAATTATCGCCCTTGCGCACAATCTGCACTTAAAGGTCACCGCCGAAGGCGTCGAGACGGAACAGCAGTTCTCTTTCCTTCGCGAACACGACTGTGATGAGACCCAGGGGTTTCTCTTGTGTCCCCCTCTGCCGGTCGACCAAATCCGCCGCTTCTTAGCGATGGGAATAAATCACGGCTGCTCCCGGTCGTTTCTACCCAGGAAAAAGAGTCCTGAGGTTTTGGCAGGACAAATGCCGGCATATGTCAGAACGGCATAGATGCATCTTACGCGCGATTGAACGGATAAAGCGGAACTCCTGTCAGAAACGGGATATCTTCTTTGTACGTTTGACGAACACAATGGGCTATACGGAAGCTTCGTCCCCATAGGGGAGGGAAGGCCTCCCAGATCGTTCCATGTATACGATACGTAGTCATAAAAGGGTTGCGTTACCGGCAACGGCGACACTCACCGTCACGGATGAGCAAGATACCCGCTCAATTCAAACTATGGTTGCAGACATCTCCCTGTCAGGAATCGGGGTTTATTCCGACCAGCCGATACGAGACGGTAAAGACCTCTCGGTCGACATCTACTTCATCTCCTCTGACGGATCGATACGCTGCGCTTCCGTGGACGGTAGCATCGGCCACGCGAGAAAGATGAGGAATATCTATTACGTCGGGATTCAATTCAAGAAAGACATCATGCCCGCGCAGCAACCCCTCCTCTATGAGTATCTCATGACGCTCCTGAGGTGCAGTCGAAAGTAACCTTCGATTCAAACCGGCCTGAAATCTCGTCGGTCGGTTCTTGATCATCAGAGAAAGTCTTCCTACCCGGACGTGCGGGCTTTCGCAAATACGTGAAAAAAGGCGGCAGTAAAGGATTCAGAGATTCTTTTCGTTGCACATAGTTTCATGTTACCGGAGCGGTTTCACCGAAGAGGTATTTGTCGGAAGTGTGGTATTCTAAAATTTATGGGTAGGCCTTCCCGTAAAAAGAGAAGAGCAGCGGATCGTGGAGTTGCCGGTGACAAGGCTTCTGAAGCCTTTCACGTACCGGTTGACGGAAAGGTATCGGAAGACCAATTTTCCCGGAAGGCAGGAGATGGTAAGTATTTGCCCCTGCTTGCCTCATCTGCTGCCCTCATCACTTTTCTCGTGTATCTTCAATCCCTTCGGAATGACTTCATCAAATACTGGGATGACAGGCCGTATGTATACGCTAATCCCCATATTCACACGTTTAACTGGGACTTCATCAGATGGGCTTTTTCCGACTTTTATGAGGCCAATTGGCATCCGCTCACCTGGATATCTCACGCATTGGATTACGCCGTATGGGGGTTAAATCCCTTCGGGCATCATCTGACGAATAGCATCTTGCATTCAGTCAACACAGCCCTGGTAGTCCTAATAACCGTGTGGTTGATCGATCTGCATGGAGAAAGGACCGTGCCTAAAGAGACCGTATCGTGGCAGAAGGGACGAGGCATCTTGATAGCAGGTGTCGCGGCAGGTTTACTCTTTGGACTTCATCCCATTCATGTGGAATCGGTAGCAATGGTCGCTGAAAGAAAGGACCTTCTCTGTGCCCTGTTCTTTCTGCTCAGCGTAATGGCATACATGAAATACGCGGGAGCAGTCTCATACGATGGGGGACCGCTGCTCCCCTATCGCGACAGGCGCTATCTCCTTTCCGCAGGCTTCTTTCTCCTGGCCTTGCTCAGCAAGCCCATGGCTGTCAGTCTTCCCGCCGTTTTGCTGATCCTGGACTGGTACCCTTTGCGAAGGATCCAATCCCTCAAATCGTTAAGGGCTGCATTGATCGAGAAAGTTCCCTTCATTCTCTTGAGCCTTCTGTCCTGCCTGTTGACCATCCGAGCCCAGAGAGCGGGGGGGGCCATGGGATTGATGGAGGTCGTGCCCCTGTCGACGCGAGTGCTTGTGGCGTTCAAATCGCTCGTCTCGTATCTCTGGAAAACGATCATGCCGATACATCTGGTCCCTTATTATCCCTATCCCAAAGACGTTTCCCTATTATCTCCGGAGTATCTCTTGGCGATCGTTCTCGTGCTCGGGATAACCACGGCGTGTTCGATCCTGGTGAAAAACAAAAGAATACTGTTGGCCGCCTGGTGTTATTATTTGATCACGGTACTCCCCGTTCTCGGCATTGTTCAGGTTGGTGAGCAGTCAATGGCGGACCGATACATGTATCTGCCAAGTCTCAGCCTCTTTTTCATTGCCGGGTTAACTATGGCGTGGGGCTGGTCCGTGGCAGCCGCCATGGGAAGAAGAAAGGCGTTCTTTCAGTCTTTCTGGATTCTCCTGGCGGTCTTTCTATTCACGTCCATAACATCTCTGACTCTCGGACAGATTAAAATATGGAGGGATACGTTTGCGTTCTGGAATTACGTGATCGAAATGGAGCCGTCATCGGTCGCTTTGGCGTATAATAACAGAGGGAATGCTCTCTACGATTCCGGTCAACTCGATAAGGCCTTCGATGACTTTGATAAGGCGATTGCGCTGAATCC
Organism: Thermodesulfovibrionales bacterium; assembly: GCA_035622735.1. NCBI lineage: Bacteria > Pseudomonadati > Nitrospirota > Thermodesulfovibrionia > Thermodesulfovibrionales > Thermodesulfovibrionales bacterium. Next base: position 3,866 of record DASPUT010000019.1, read on the forward strand.
TTCATATCCCGCCGCGTACAATAATCGGGGCCTCGCATTCAAACGGCAAGGCCGGTTCGATAAGGCCCTTGCGGACTATGACAAGGCAATAGCGTTGAATCCCAATTACTTTGAGGCGTACAATAATCGGGGAGTAGTATTTAAGCTGTTGGGGCAACCTGATAAGGCTCTGGCCGATTTCAGTCAAGCCATCGCCCTGCATCAGTCCTACAGCATCTATTATCTGCGCGGCTCAACCTTCGAAGAAAAAGGTCAGTTCGATAAGGCGATGCAGGACTATCATGAGGCGATCGCTTTAAATCCATCATATGTGGAGGCCCGGGTGCGGCTCGGGGTCTTGTATGGCAAATCCGGCTCGCTCGACAAGGCCATAGACCAGTTCGATAAAGCCATCGAGATTAACCCTAATTACACCCTAGCTTACGACAATCGCGGATTTGCATATTCACTTACAGGTCAAAGGAGCAAGGCATTGGAAGACTTTGCTAAAGCAATCGAAATAGATAACCGTGATACTTCAGCTTATATTAACCGAGGAAATGTCTATCTCAAAATGGGTGACAGGGAGAGCGCTGTTTCAGATTTTCAGAGGGCCTGCGATTTAGGATACAAGGCAGGGTGTAACGTGTTACAGACCCTGAAGAGATGACGGATAGAAACTCTTCTCTCATAACTGCAAATAGCTATTTTGCTTTGGCTCCTTCCCGCCTTATCCTACAGCGAAGGAGACGAACAGGACTAGGAATAACAGGATGCGCATCCGGGTCTTTGCGTTACCGCCCTGCATGCGGCCCCCTTCCCTCTTCATCCATCAGAAGCCGCCTCCCCTCAGCATCGAGGATGGCGAACTTTATCAGCCCGAGCCTGCCTAAGAGGAATTTCGCCGAGGCGCCGAGAACTCCGAATCCGTAAATTACGCTTCGTCTGAAATTAATAGAGGAGGCCTCTTCAAAGTACCTCGTGGGGCAACTCAATTCGCCGATCCTGAAACCGAAGTAGACAGCCTGAACAAGCATCTCACTGTCAAAGACAAAATCATCTGAGTTCTCTTCGAGGGGAAGGGTCTCAAGTACCTGCCGGGTGAAGGCGCGAAATCCCGTGTGGTATTCCGAAAGCTTCACGCGTAGGACCAGATTCTCTATGAGGGTGAGAAATCTGTTCGCTACATACTTGTAAAGCGGCATCCCGCCTTTCAAAGCCCCTCCCCCGAGAATCCGGGACCCGAG
>DASPUT010000020.1 GCA_035622735.1 Thermodesulfovibrionales bacterium
TCACTAATTACAGGAGGGCATCGGGCAGATCTCGGGGAAAGCCCTTCGGATTTCCGAGAAGAGAACAAGAAAGGCAGGGCGGTAGGAAGAAGAGGCCTTCCGGGGCGACCGCGGCAAAATCAGGGTCAGCGAGTTCCCATCGCCACCACGGAAAGACTGAGAAGAGGCGTGGACCTTCAGACCCTCCGTAATGGGCCCTTACCGCTCGGAACTTCGATGTCTCTTTCAATCCGATGCTTCAGACCCTCACTTTCTCTCTTTCGTGCCGTCGATATCTCCGCTTGCGGCTCTTGTAATTCAGTGATAGCATGTGACTATACCGGGCTGAGCAATGATGCGGAAGAATAAGAAGACCCCCCGAAGGGCTGATCGGAAACTCGAAATCATCCTCAAAGCCGATTCCGTCGGAAGTCTCGAAGCAGTCAGAGTCGCCCTATCGGAACTGGTCTCCCCGGAAGTCGAAATCGGCATCGTCCATGGCGGAGTGGGTGACATCAACAAGTCTGATCTTCTCCTCTCGGAGACGGCGGGCAGACTCGTCATCGGTTTCCAGGTCGATCTCTTGCCGACCCTCGAAAAGGTGGTCAGGGAACGCGGCATTGAGGTTCGCCTTTATAACGTAATTTACGCTCTCATCGCTGATATAAAAGAGATTGCGGAGGGCATGAACCCTCCGGATCTGCGAGAACGAATCTTCGGATCAGCCAAAGTGATCGCGCTTTTTAAGAGCAGCCGGAAGGGAATCATCATCGGATGCGAGGTTCGGGACGGTTTCCTGGCTGGCGGCGAACGCTTTCGCGTCATATCCGCCATGGGACCGGTCTATTCGGGAATTATAGAGTCGCTTCACATCGGACAAAATACGGTGCAGAAAGCCACTCAGGGACAGCAGGTCGGAATAAAACTGAAGGACTTTAAGAAGATAAAAATAGGGGACATCGTAGAGAGTTTCCGCCCTCTGCCTCAGGAAGAGAAACGAATATGGCATCCGAGAGGCGAGATTATACGGAAATAGCGCTTAGGACATTACCACCAAAGCTCTTCTGGCATCTCATTCGGACTGCTACCGTTGACGTTCATTCCGCCCGTAGAATTCTGCCGAGTGCCGCCTTATGCGAAATAACGCGACGGTATCGCCCTATATTCGGTAAGGCCTGCAGTTGGCCGCCCTATCCAATTCGCAGGAGCTGCCGCAGTCTTTTGCCTGTGGGTGGGGCAATTTATGAAAACACCTCACGCCGGTACAGATGACCGAGTCCTCGCAAAAGACCTCGTCTCCCTTCAAGCCTTTTTCGACCCAGACCTCGCCGGTAGTGCGGATCTCGTTGTTTTCTTTCACGATGCTCCAGTAGGGCTGTGAGGCATCCGGGTAGCTGACAAAGTCTGGATCACGGATAACGACCGTTTCGCCGTCGGGTTTCTTCAGTATCACAAGTGTCTCTTTAAGATTTGCCATCTGTGCCTCCTCTTTTCTTTCTATCTTACTAAATTCTCACTCAAATAAAAAAGGATATTCATGGGGGATGGAGCTAAGAACTACTAGCGCAATGATTATGGGAAAGGGAACGAAAGACGCGGTCGTGCTCCAGGGGAAGAATAGAAGGGTTACTTCATGGCCCCGTCGCCCCGTCCGGAAGGTTCGCTGAGGAGATGGGGACTACCTTTTTTGTCTGCCTTCTTGATACCGTAGCTGAAATAGACCACAAGACCGATGAAAAGCCAGACAAAGAGCCTTATCCAGGTGTCTCGCGGAAGTCCCGACATGAGATAGAGGCAGGCGAGGATTCCGAGTATCGGTGTGGCTGCGCCCCCCGGCGCTTTGAATACTCTCTTGGCCTGAGGATGGGTGTATCTGAGGACAAGGACGCCGGAGCATACTATGACGAAGGCGAGGAGAGTGCCGATGCTTACGAGTTCCCCAACGATACCTATCGGAAGAAGGGCTGCCATGAGAGACGTGACCGCTCCCGTGATCATCGTGATAATGTGGGGAGTCCTGAATTTTGGATGGACCTTGGATGTAAAAGGAGGCAGAAGGAGATCCCTGCCCATGGAGAAAAAGATTCTCGTTTGACCGAGCAGCAAGACGAGGATAACCGAAGTCAAACCTGCAATCGCACCGATCTTCAGGAAGGGGGAAAAGAGATGCAGCTTCATCGCGTCGAGTGCCACGGCAAGAGGCGCCGGGCCGCTCAATTGCGTGTAAGGGACGACGCCTGTAAGAACGAGCGATACCGCAACATACAGCACGGTGCAGACCAGGAGACTGCCCAAGATGCCGACAGGCATGTCCCTCTGCGGATTCTTGGCTTCCTGTGCAAGCGTCGATACCGCATCGAACCCTATATACGCAAAAAATATGACCGCGGCTCCTCTCAGCACTCCGCTAAGCCCGAAGACACCGAACTCACCTTTGTTCGGCGGCACAAAGGGATGCCAAAGATCCGGCTTGATAAAGAAGACACCGGCACCTATGAAGGCAAGGATGATAGCGACCTTGATGAACACAATAAGCGTGTTTACGGCAGCCGATGCCTTGATGCCGAGGATCAACGTCGCGGTAATAAAGGCGACGACAAGGAGGGCAGGGAGATTAAAGAAGGCACCGGTTGCAACCCACCTGTGCAGTTCAAGGTTATACGTAAACGGCGGCGATGTGAGTCCGTCCGGAAGGAATATCCCGAGGTCTCTCAGAAAACTCACTCCGTAGCCCGACCATCCGATCGCCACGGTCGTTGCGCCGAGAGTATATTCGAGGATGAGGTCCCATCCGATAATCCAGGCAACAAACTGCCCGAGCGTTGCGTACGCATAGGTATAAGCGCTTCCTGCGATGGGGATCATCGAGGCAAACTCCGCATAGCAGAGTCCGGCAAAGGCACAGGCGACTCCTGCGATGACGAAGGAAAGAACGATCGCAGGCCCAGCGATCTGCGCCGCCGCATGGCCAGTAAGCACAAAGATGCCGGCACCGACAATCACTCCTATTCCCATGAGCACAAGGCTCATCGGACCCAGGGACCGTTTAAGCCCGCGCCTTTCGTCGAATGCCTCGACGGTCAAGTCAGCAAGCGTCTTTCTTAAGAAAATCCTCTTCATCGTTCTCCTCGAACGCCTTCAACGTCCGTGAATGCTATAGCTCACTCAAAGATCACATAGCTCTTTATTTTCTGGAGTCTTTTCCCCCGGATGCCGAGGTCTTCGATACGAGAAAGCCTTCGGTCCCTACGTGCCTCGATTATCCTTCTTACTGTGTCCGGTCCTATGCCCGGCACCCTGAGCAAGGCCTCTCTATCCGCAGTATTAATTCTCACGGGATAATATTTGGGATGGCGCTCCGCCCAGACTTCTTTCGGGTCCCTGTCCAATCTCAGATTACCGCTCCCGTCGAGAATAATTTCATCCTTTGTGAAGCCGTACTTCCTGATGAGAAAATCAACCTCGTACAAACGGTGTTCCCTCATGAAGGGTCTTCCCGGGTTTGTGAGGAATCGCCTCTCACCAGGTATCCCGCTGCTGCCGAGGCCCTTCTGGTAGGCTGAGAAATAGACCCTCTTGAAATTGAGACGGTTATAAAGAGCGGACATATACGTTATGATCTCACAATCGGTCTCATCAGAGGCTCCGACGACGAACTGGGTGGTACATTTGACCCGCGCAAACCGCGTGCCTTTTTCTGTGAGCCTCCCCATCAACTTCAACGGGCGGAGAATGTCCTTATCATAGTCTTTCGTGGAGGACAGCGAATCGAAGTGCTTTCTACCCGGCGTCTCGATATTGAGGGAGACCGCTGAAGCCAGAGACAGTGCGTCTTCTATGGCGGCATCAGATGCGCCGGGGATGATCTTGAGATGGATATACCCTCGGAAATCATGCCTATATCTGAGGAGGCGGGCAACGGTATTGATCCTCTCCATCGTATAGTCGGCATTCCCCATGACGGCTGAACTCAGGAAGAGACCAAAGACCTTCTTCTTTTTCAGATATTCCATAAATACGCCGGCAACCTCTTCCGGCTGGAGGGTACATCGCCTGACATTCGTTTCCGATCGAAGCGGACAGTACCCGCAATCATTCGCGCAGGCATTCGAAAGAAGGGTCTTGAGGAGGACCGAAGATCCACCCTGAGGAAGCGTAACGGGATAAAGCCATTTGCCGTCCAGCCCCCGCTTGCGCCGGTCATCATTTCCGGTCCCGCATGCGCAGGCAAGATCGTATTGAGAATCCTCTGAAAGCACTTTCAGCTTATCGATCGTATCCATCAGCAACCTTGCCGAAATTATACCATAGAGGTTTCACGTTCACTGCGAACCTCACCGCCCTGCACGACCTGTTATAATGAAGAAGAATGAAGGAGGAGGCGCTTTTTTTGTTCCAATGAATAGGGTAAAT
>DASPUT010000021.1 GCA_035622735.1 Thermodesulfovibrionales bacterium
CCAAATACGGGAATCGCTGATGATGAGCATGATACAAGATAACTCTCGGGGGACGGCATCACATTGATCGTTCGTAAAAATGCTGTTACTCTGACACTTTTCGTGAGGGAGGATATATGGACATTATTGTATTAAAGCCCGGCGCAACAGAAGAAGCGTTACGGCACCTGGTTAAGAAATTAGAGAGCAAGGGGCTCCAGGCGAACGTGTCGAGGGGCACGGAACGGACGATCATCGGGGTCATCGGCGACACTTCGAAGGTCACGGAGGACGAGGAAGACGCCATCCGTGCGATGACCGGTGTCGAGAATGTGATGCGCATCATCAAGCCCTTCAAGCTGGCGAGCAGGGAGTTCAAGTCCGACAACACCGTCATCGATGTCAGGGGAAGAGCGATCGGGGGAAAGAAGATTCCCGTTATCGCAGGGCCCTGTTCCGTGGAGAACAAGACGATGATCGTGAGCATCGCGGAAGAGGTGAAAGAGGCGGGTGCCCTTTTCATCAGGGGCGGCGCATACAAGCCGCGGACATCCCCCTACGCCTTTCAGGGACTCGGTGAAGAGGGACTCCAGTATCTGGCAGATGCACGGGCAAAGACCGGCCTCCCGATCGTGACGGAACTCATGGACCCGAGGGACCTCGATGTCATGGTCAGGTATACCGATATCATCCAGATCGGCGCGCGGAATATGCAGAACTTCAGGCTCCTCCTCGAGGTCGGCACGGTGAAGAAGCCGGTCCTTTTGAAGCGAGGCCTCTCTTCCACGATTAAGGAATGGCTCATGTCGGCCGAATATATTATGTCAAAGGGCAACCATGAGGTTATCCTTTGCGAAAGAGGCATCAGGACGTTCGAGACCGCGACGCGGAATACGCTCGATCTGAGCGCAGTCCCGGTCTTAAAGGCGCTCACCCACCTGCCTGTCGTTGTCGATCCCAGTCATGGAGTCGGGAAATGGGACCTTGTTGCGCCTATGGCAAAGGCGGCCGTGGCTGCAGGGGCTGACGGTCTTCTCATTGAGGTGCATGCAAACCCTGAAGAGGCGATGTCAGACGGGGAACAGTCCCTGAAGCCGGATGCCTTCAGGACATTGATGGCTGAGCTGAAGCCGATAGCCGCTGCGGTCGGCAGGGAGATATAGCCAGCCGATGTTCTTTTCTCGTGTAGCAATTCTCGGTGTAGGGCTAGTCGGAGCGTCATTTGCGCGTGCCCTGCGGGAAAGGTCCTTCTGTAAAACCATATGCGGCTTCGGGAGGAGCGAGGAGAATCTTAAACGCGCAAAGGCGCTGCGAATAATCGATGACTACCGTATGGATGCCGGGAAAGCGTCTGAAGATGCGGACCTCGTTGTCCTCGCTACACCCGTTGGCATGTTCAAAGATATCGGTAATGCGATCAGTTCCAGGCTGAAGAAGGGCACCATAGTGACCGATGTGGGCAGCGTGAAGGGCAGACTCGTATATGAACTGGAGTCTTCCGTGCCCGAGGGGACCCATTATATCGGATCCCATCCCATTGCCGGCAGTGAAAGATCGGGCATCGATGATGCGCGGGCCGACCTTTTCAGCAATGCCCGGTGCATCATCACCCCTACTGAACATTCTCATGCGGAGAGCCTGCAGGCGGTTTCGGCGCTCTGGAAAGGAATCGGGAGCAAGGTTGAATACATGGACCCCTTCCGGCATGACGAGATTTATGCCGCCGTGAGCCACTTGCCCCATATCATGGCCTATGCCCTAGTCAATACCGTGCATGCCTTCGACTCCGCCTGCATAGAATACGCCGGGCCCGGGTTTAAGGATACGACGAGGATAGCCCTCAGCATTCCCGAGATCTGGAGAGATATAACTGTCCTCAATAGAGACAACCTGATCAAACTCATGAAGGCGTTGAAAGACAATCTCGACAGGCTTGAGACGATGCTCGCCTCCGGGGACGCGGCGGGGATCGAGAAGGAGTTTTCAGAGGCAAGACAGCTGAGGATGGGTCTCTCCGGCGAAGAGCGGCGGGAGCATGCGGAACATTCCGGTCCCCGAAATTCCGCGCAGGGGATATAGATCATCTCCATGGAGACCGTTGCGTTGAGGAAGGTGAAAGGCTTGAGGGGAGAGATAATCCCCCCATTCGATAAATCCGTCTCTCACAGGGCGGTGCTGTTCGCGTCTCTCGCCGAGGGCAAGAGTACCGTGAGAAATTTTCTGAGAGCGGCCGATCCCCTCAGCACCGTTCGCGCCCTCAAGATGCTCGGCGTCGAGATGGGAGAAGCAGCGAGCGGCGAACTCGTGATTCAGGGGAAGGGATTGTACGGGCTCAAGGAATCCCCTGATGTGCTGGACTGCGGTAATTCGGGTACCACCATGAGGCTTCTATCGGGAATACTCTCCGGCAATCCCTTTTTCTCGGTCCTCACCGGCGATGATTCATTGAGGCAGAGACCGATGGCAAGGGTCATTGAACCTCTGAAGGAGATGCATGCGGATATCTCGGGAAGGGGTAATGACAGATACGCCCCGATCGCCATCCGGGGAAAGGCGCTGAAACCGGTGGACTATACGATGCCCGTTGCCTCGGCTCAGGTGAAGTCCTGTTTGGTCTTGGCAGGGCTCTATGCAGATGGCATCACTTCCGTAAAAGAGCCGTATAAATCACGTGACCACACCGAGAGGATGCTCGGAGCGATGGGCGCAGACATTGATGTTGCCGGACTCACGGTAAAGATCAGGGGCGGCTCAAGACTGAGCGGATGCGAACTGACGGTACCCTCTGATTTTTCGTCTGCAGCCTTCTTCATTGCCGCTGCCCTCATCATCCCTGAATCGGAGATTTGCGTTAAAGGCGTCGGAGTAAACCCTACGAGAACCGGATTTATGGATGTGATAAGGGAGATGGGCGCGGAAGTCGAACTGGTCGATGCCGGAACAGTTTCGGGCGAACCGGTCGCGGACATCTGGTGCAGAACCTCGAACCATATGAAGGGGATATGTATCGGGAAAGAACGCGTCCCTTCCCTCATAGACGAATTCCCCGTTCTCTGTGTCCTGGCGACGCAGGCGGAGGGTATTACGGAGATACGGGGAGCCGAAGAGCTGCGGGTAAAGGAATCGGACAGGATAAAGACGATGGCAGAGGAGTTGCGAAAGTTCGGCGTAGAGACGGAAGAGTATCCCGACGGCATCGCAATAAAGGGGAAGGCCGTCTTGAAGGGTTCCGATGCGGAGAGTTACGGCGACCACAGGATAGCCATGTCCCTCGCCGTGGCAGCATTGATAGCAGAGGGAACGACGAAGATCAGGAACGCATCCTCCGTTGACATATCTTTCCCCGGGTTCTTTGACGAGCTGAAGAGGCTGAGTAGGGGATGACGGATGTCAGACCATGGCGGCTTTGCGTATGACTACCGGTACACTGCCGGGTATCGCCTGTGGGTAAGGTTATCGCCATAGACGGTCCGTCGGGTGCGGGAAAAAGCACGATAGCCCGTACCCTTGCCCGGCTTCTCGGGTTCGGTTACCTCGATACGGGCGCGTTATACAGGGCTGCGGCACTGTTTCTTCTCGAACGGGGGGTGAAACCGGAAGATGACGACGAGGCATTAATCAGGGAGTTGGATGCCTCGAGGATACGGTTCAAGGGCGGAAGGGTCTTTCTCCATGAACGGGACGTTTCCGACGAAATCAGGACACCGGAGGTGGGACATTATTCCTCCGTGTTTTCGGCTCGAAAGGCGGTGAGGGATTTTCTCCTCGAAGTGCAGAGGAATGCGGCCGTGGACCAGGACGTGGTTGTCGAAGGCCGCGACACGACGACGGTCGTCTTTCCCGCTGCCTGGAGGAAGTTCTATCTCGATGCCTCGATAGGCGAGAGGACGAGGAGGCGGTTTAAACAGATGAAGGAGACGGGGCTCGTTATCACCGAGGAGGAAGCCGAAAAAGATGTCGTCCTGCGGGATACGAGGGATCAGGGAAGGAGCATCGCTCCCCTTAGGAAGGCTGAGGATGCTATTATAATAAATACGACGGACAAGGGTATCGAGCAGGTTCTCGATGCTATCCTGAGCCATATAAGGTCGGAGTCTTGAGGGACTTCTTCTATAGGACGGGGAGAGCTGTTCTCCGGATTTTTTTTACGATAGTGTGCAGGATCGAGGTAGTGAACCCTGATAAGATCCCTTCGAAGGGATCTGTTGTCCTCGCTGCAAATCATCTCAGCTATCTCGATCCCCTGGTCATCCTCGTCTCGCTGAAGAGGAGACCGACATTTATGGCAAAGGAGAGCCTGTTCGGGGTACCGGTGATCGGAGCGTTCGTCCGGACATTCTCGTTTCCCGTAAGAAGGGGCCGGCCCAGGCCCTCCACTTTCAGGGAAGCGCTGGACAGACTAAAGAGCGGAGGGCTCGTTGTCATCTTCCCCGAGGGAGGCCTGAGCGCCGACGGAAGTCGACTGGATGCCAAGAGGGGTGTGGGGATGATAGCCGCTATGAGCGGTTCCCGGATCGTTCCGGTGCTCTTAGACGGAACAGAGCGAGCGCTGCCTGTCGGAGCGCGCTGTGTCAGACCGGCGAAGATCAGGGTCACATTCGGTGATCCTGTCGAGGTGAGCAGACGCGGGACAGGGAGGGTTTATCATGAGGGGATTACTCAGGACATCATGAAGGTCATCGAGGGTTTGAGGAGAGGACGGACGGGAGCGCCGGGAGGGCATAGGTCCCTCACTTCCGGGTGATCATGGAGATACTCGTTGCAAAGACTGCCGGGTTCTGTTTCGGCGTGAAGAAGGCTATCGACAGGACTTTCGCCATAGCCGAGAAGCAGCGTGAGGGCATTTATACGTTCGGTCCCCTTATCCATAATCCGCAGGTCATCGAGAAGCTCAGGGAAAAGGGCATTTTCCCCACCGATGACATCTTCCATGACGCCATTAAGGCGCTCATTATACGGACGCACGGCATGCCCCTTCACCTCATGGAAAAGGCGGTGCGCCAGGGGTATGAAGTTATCGACGCCACCTGTCCTTTCGTGAAAAAGGCCCAGCAGTATGCCGAACTCCTGCAGGAAGGCGGGTACCAGGTCGTCATCCTCGGTGACAGGGAGCATCCCGAGGTGAAGGGTCTCATGAGTTACGCAGGTGAAGGCACCCTCGTGACGGATGGCCGGGAGGAATTACCGGCCCTGAGAAACAAGGTCGGTGTCGTCGTCCAGACGACCCAGCCGGTAGACGCGCTGAAGAAGCTGGTATCGAGGATTATCGAGCAATCTAAGGAGATAAAAGTTTATAATACCATTTGCAATTCGACGGCCCTGAGGTTGAAGGAGACGGAGGAAATGGCGAGGAAGGTTGACGTGATGATCGTCGTGGGGGGAAGGAATAGTGCCAACACGACGCAGCTCGCGAACCTCTGTCTGTCCATACCGATCAGGACCTACCATATAGAGACTGCCGACGAACTCGACGGGCGATGGTTCCAGGGCGTTCAGAAAGTAGGAATTACCGCCGGTGCGTCCACGCCTGACTGGATAATCGAAGCAGTGAAAGATAGAATTAAGGATAGAGGAGGAAGATAGGGGAATGGAACGCGAAAACAACGAGATGGAAAGAATCTACGCCGAGACTTTTCGTCAAATCCGGGAGGGATCGATACTCGCCGGCAGGGTCATCGCGGTGAAGCAGGATGGCGTGATCGTCGACATCGGGTATAAGTCTGACGGTTTTATCCCGGCCGAAGAATTCTCTCCGGAGGAGTTTTCAGCACTCATGCCCGGTGACATGATCGACGTATACGTTGTCAATATGCACGATACGGACGGTATCATAATCCTTTCGAAGGATACGGCTTCAAAGATCAAGACGTGGGACGTTTTGGAATCGGCGTACGAAAAGGGGACGAAGGTGCAGGGGGCCATCAGGGGTAAGACGAAGGGCGGTCTCACGGTCGAGATTATGGGCGTGAAGGCTTTCCTGCCGAGTTCGCAGATTGACAGCAAGACCGTGAAGGATCCGGACTCGCTCATCGGAAGGATGATGGATTTCAAGGTGCTCAAGGTGAACAACAAGCGTTCCAACATCATCGTCTCTCGCCGGGCTGCCATCGAGGAAGAGAGGCAGAAGAAGAAGATAGAGACCCTCCCGAAACTCAAGGAAGGAGCGCTCCTCGAAGGTGTCGTAAAGAATATTACCGATTACGGTGTTTTCGTGGACCTCGGCGGGATCGATGGTCTGCTCCACATATCCGACATATCGTGGGGAAGGATAACCCATCCGTCCGAATTCTTTGCGGTCGGTGAAACGATAGAGGTGATCATCCTGAAATACGATGAGGGGCAGGAGCGGGTGACGCTCGGCTATAAACAGAAGATGGCTGATCCGTGGTTGACCGTGGCTGAGAAATACCCCGTCGGCAAGAGACTGCAGGGGAAAGTCGTGAGCATAGCCGATTACGGTGCTTTCATAGAGCTTGAGGAGGGTGTCGAGGGGCTTGTGCATGTATCGGAGATCGACTGGTCGCCTCGGCCGAAACACCCGTCGAAATATCTCTCCATCGGCGAGACCGTCGAGGCTGTGGTCATCAAGGCGGATAGGGAAGAACGCCGGCTCTCCCTGAGCATCAAGCAGCTGAAGCAGAGCCCCTGGGAGATCGTGTCTCAGCAGTATGCGGTCGGACAGAAGGTATCCGGGAAGATCAGGTCGATCACCGAGTTCGGTGTCTTTGTCGGTCTTCCCGAAGGGGTGGATGGTCTGATCCATATATCCGACATATCTTGGACAAAGCATATAAAACATCCCTCCGAGGTTCTCAAGAAAGGCCAGAAGATCGATGCGGTCATCCTGAGTCTTGAGCCTGAAAAGGAGCGGATATCCCTTGGCCTGAAGCAGCTTTCGCCCGATCCGTGGATAGCGGAGATACCGGAGAGGTTCAAGCTCGGAGATGAGGTCAGGTGTCGAATCCTGAAGCTCACGGATTTCGGTATCTTCGTGGAGATTGAGGGAGGCGTGGAGGGTCTGATATACTCATCGGAAGTCGTGAAGGGGGAAGAGCCCTTTCAGGAGGGAGAAGAGGTGATGTCGAGGATAATAAAGATCGATACGGAGGAGAGAAAGATCGGCCTCAGCATGAAGCACGTGAAGGGTGAAAAGGCATGAAGAAGGTCTTCATTTTTTTGCTTCTCCTCCTCGTCATCCTCCTTGCCGTGAGCGCTGCGATCGCCCTTTTCCAGAGGAGTGTGCCCCTCGGGGAAAAGATCGGCGTTGTCCGCATTGAAGGTCCTATTCTTGATTCGAAAACCGCCGTCGATGAAATTACCGATTACGCGAAGAACCAGTCGATACGGGCGATTATTCTGAGAGTAGACAGCCCCGGGGGAGCGGTTGCTCCCTCACAGGAGATATACGAGGAAGTGAGAAAGGCTGCGGCGAAGAAGAAAGTCGTTGTTTCGATGGGTTCCGTTGCTGCTTCCGGGGGATACTATATTTCCGCGCCGGCTTCTCGGATTGTCGCGAATCCCGGCACCCTCACCGGTTCCATCGGGGTCATCATGGAGATACCGAATATCGAAGGGCTCATGAGCAAGGTCGGGGTAAAGACCGAAGTAATCAAGAGCGGTCGGCACAAGGACATGGCGTCAGTATTCAGGGGCATTGGGTCAGAGGAGAGAATAATACTCCAGAATGTTCTTGACGACGTGCATGATCAGTTTATACAGGCCGTGGCTGAAGGGCGGAAGATGCC
>DASPUT010000022.1 GCA_035622735.1 Thermodesulfovibrionales bacterium
TTGCTTCCTTTGGGGGTTCCGTACGCGGTCTCGTGACGGGGGCCGTCGAGGCTGCCCTCAGGGAAAAATACGGAGCGGGAAAAGAGACCGCTAAATCGGGGGGGTGATCTGGTGCGTAATACTCTTCCTCTTCCGCCGCACTACGACCCGTCCAGGGCGGGTGATGTCTGGACAGTCCCTTATCAGGAAAGGGCGCATGAAGCGGGGAAGTGGGCAGAGCAGTTCGCGATACGACCGGTCTCCGATGACGAATGGAAAATTTGCCTCATAGCGGTTGACGTGCAGAACACTTTCTGCATTCCGGGATTCCAATTATACGTAGCCGGACGTTCGGGTACCGCTGCGGTTGACGACAGTCGGCGACTCTCTGAGTTTATTTATCGAAATCTCGGTGTGATCAGCCAGGTCTGTCCGACGATGGACACGCACCTCGTGATGCAGATTTTTCATTCTCTCTATCTTATCAATGATAGAGGAGAGCATCCGAAGCCGTTCACCCTGATTTCCGAGGAAGACGTTCTGAGGGGTGTTTGGAAGTTTAACCCGGCGCTCTGCCGGAGTCTCGGAATCAGCGCGGACTTCGGGCAGCGGCATCTCCTCCACTATGCCAAGAGACTGAAAGAGGGGGGTAAATACGACCTCACGATATGGCCTTATCACGGCATGCTGGGCGGTATCGGTCATGCCCTTGTTGCATCAGTCGAGGAGGCCATCTTCTTCCATTGCGTGGCTCGATATAGTCAGCCCGATTTTCACGTCAAGGGCGACAGGCCTTTCACCGAGCATTATTCTGTTTTCGGCCCTGAAGTCCTCGAGGGTCCCGCGGGAGAACCGATCGGCAGGAAAAGCGACAAGTTCTTCAGAAAACTGCTCGAATTTGATGCTGTCTTAATCGCCGGACAGGCAAAGAGCCACTGCGTCGCCTGGACCATTGACGACCTCCTGGAAGACGTTCTTATTCGTGACAGGCGGCTGGTCGAAAAGATATACCTCCTTGAAGACTGCACGTCTCCGGTCGTCGTCCCCGGTGTCATGGATTACACCGACGGTGCCGACGCCGCGTTTCGGAGATTTGCCGATGCCGGAATGCATGTGGTGAGCTCCACCGATCCGATCGAGAACTGGCCTGGCATGAGGCTTTAGAGACATTCATCAGGAGATTGTCATCTCCCGCCGCCTGATTCCCCAACGACTAGCTAAATCTTTCCCATTTTCTCTGCCAAACGCTCCGTCTCCCGCAGGAGCGATTCTATCTCGTCGAGCCCCTTATCCCAGAACAGTCTGTCTGTTATGTCGACCCCGAGGTTCTTGAAAATGTTCTGTGGAGAATCGGACATCCCTGCCGAAAGGAAATCCTTGACCTTCACTACGAACCGCGGATTCTCCTTAACAGAGTTCTGTAGGGATTTCGAGATGAGAAGGCCGCTCGCATAGGAATAGACGTAAAAAAAGTGCCGGATGTGTCCCCAGTATACCCACCAGTTCTCCGAGCCCGGAGACTGTTCAACGGACGTTCCCATGTATGCGGCCATATTGTTCTGAAATAATGTTCCGATCTCCTCTTTCGCCAGGTAACCCCTTTGTCTGAAGGCCTTGTGGAGTTCCTGTTCGAAGCGGTAACAGGCCGCCTGTCTGAAGATGGTCGAGACATCGTCATTGAGCTTGTTCATCAGGATGGCGATGCGCAACTCGTCGTCAGCTTGACCGAGCAGCTCCTGAAGAACAAAATCCTCCATAAAGGTACTCGCGACTTCAGCCGTTGAAAGGGGGGCGCCAAAATTCAGGGCGTTCTGCCGCTCCCTCATGAGTTCATTGTTTATTCCGTGGCCGAGCTCGTGGGCGAACGTCAAAACGTCGTAGAGCTTCCCGGTATGATTGAGGAGGATGTAGGTGGGATGGGAGAGAAGGTGGTGGGCACAGAAGGCCCCGCTTGCCTTACCTGTCCGGGGAAAGACGTCGATTCGCCTGTCATCGAGAAACTTCCTGAGGATGTCTCCGAACTTCCGGTCGAGGTTGTCAAAAACCCTCTCAACAAGCGTGACCGTCCTGCCGTAGGAATATTTTTTTGCGATTGTGCCATACTCCACATTCCTTTCATGGTACTTCAGCTTCCGAACCCCATGGAGTTTTGCCTTCAGACGGTAATATCGCCTCGGGATAGAAAACCTTGCCGAAACGGCAGCGATGAGCGTGTCTACGATTGCGCTGTCGATATCGTCGCTAACGTGCCTGCTGAGGTCCGGCCGCTCCATTCCCCTGAGTTCGTCGTCGATCTTCTTATTGGCGAGGATGGAATTCAACTCAGTTTCGGCGACTTCAACATGATTGGAAAGGATATTATTGAACGCCCTTGCGGCAGCGTCTCTCACCTTCCTCTGCCTACTGTTCATGAGACTCGAGATTTCCGAGAGGTTGCTGATGACTTTCCTGCCATTTTCGGCGATGACCTCTCTCTCTTCCTTTGCGAGAAAGCCTGCGGTCATCTTTACCCAGCTGGAATAGGCGGGCGATGCCTTGAGGTTCAGTATCCGTTCTTCCGGCTCCGAGAGCAGATACCTCGCTTCCGCAAAAATGCGTTCGAGGAAATGCCGGTATTTCTGTAACCGCCTGTTTTCGAGGAATCCTTTCTGTCTCTTCAACGGGATCTTGCCGATGCGGAGATAAAAGAACTGTATATCGTTCTGGATCTTTCGGCCGAACTCTTCGATCTTATTGAGCTTCGCCTTGAGCGTGGGGTCGTTTTGATTCTGCTGTGTCCTGAGCATAAAGTAGTACCCCTCAGCCCCATCGGTTCCATAGTACCTGTTCCACGTCTCATATTCGTCCAGAGCCCTGAGGAGAATCAACGGGTCTTCGAGATAATCCGTCCGGTCCTTCCACTTGTTGATGAACGCATAACTCTTCTTCTCTACAACTTTCCGGCTCTCCTCCATCCCGGTATCGTCATCGCCTGAAAAAAGGCTCGCGAGATTCCATGAAGTGCTGTGATTCTTCTCCGAGCCTTGGAGCCGTTTTGTCATGGTCATTCTCCTCTCATGGGGCTTATCATGCTCGCTCGGGAGCGATTTATTATACCTTTTTCATCCTGATTTGGTACTATAGGGCCGGACAAGTGAACCGAGACGAAGGGGGTGTCAGTATGTCGGAATTCAGAGACGTGACAGTCGTGAGAGAGGCGAATGTCTATTTTGGCGGCAGCGTGACGAGCAGGACTGTTCTCTTTGCCGATGGCTCCAAGAAGACCCTGGGGATCATGCTGCCCGGCGAATATGAATTCAACACCGGAGAGCCCGAACTCATGGAGATACTTTCGGGCGAACTGGAGGTACTCCTTCCCGGTGAAAGCTTGTGGAAGGCGGTGAGGGGAGGGGGGACATTTGAGGTTGCCGGAAACGCAAAATTTCAACTCAGGGTAAAAGAACTCACCGATTACTGCTGTTCGTTTCTCAAGGCGTAATCCTGCTGTTTGACATTTCCGGCAGGGTCATGACCTCTTGAAGCCCGCGATCGCGTTCCGCATGATATCGACGGGAGGTTTTATCCCTGTCCATATCTCGAATGCGATGACGCCCTGATGGAGGAGCATGCCGAGGCCGTCGAGGGTTTTGCAGCCTTTCTTCGAGGCAGCATCGAGAAGGGGGGTCTTCTTGTATATGAGGTCACAGACGGTCACCGCCTGGCCCAGTAAGGAGAAATTCACAGGCATTGGGTCTCCGTCCTTCAATCCAAGAGGAGTTGCATTAATGAGTATGTCGACATCCCCAAGGCTGTCTACCCCGTGCACCCTTCCGACATTCGTGCGGATGGTGCTGAGGTCGTTCACGAGTTTACCCGCCTTATCTCCGTCAATATCGAATATCCGGAGATTTGAAGCCTCCTGACTGAGGTAATAACTGATCGCCCTGCACGCCCCGCCGGCACCGATTATGACTACCCTCTTGTCTTGAACCGCTATGCCCGCTTCGGCTAAGGACTCCATGAACCCCCTGCCATCGGTGTTATAGCCCTTAAGCCTTCCCTCAGAGTTCTTTATCGTGTTGACCGCACCGATGAAAGACGCTTCTTCATCTATGTCGTCGAGGAGAGGAATCACCTGTTCTTTGTGCGGGACCGTGACGTTGACTCCCTTCAAGTCGAGGGCCTTTATCGCGTTTACCGCATCTCCGAGCAGCGTCGGATGCACGGGGAATGTCACATAGCAGTAGTCGAGGCCAAGGTAATCGAAGGCAGCATTATGCATTGCAGGAGAGAGGCTATGCTCCACCGGATACCCGAAGAGGCCCGTGACCTTCGTCGTGCCTGCTATCTTCACCGAGAAACCTCCATGGCTTTCTATATTACCATGGTGGGAGTTTTCTGTCTCCTTTGTGTTAATCTGTCTCCTTTGTGTTAAAATAAACAGACAAAAAATATTTCTCGATAAGGAGACTACCAATGAAAAGACAATATATGGCGTTCTGTCTCTCGCTGGTATTAATCATTGCTGCGGTTGCGCAAAATGTGGAGGCCTCAAATTGCACATGGCTCGCGGATACCACATCGAACCAGGCCATCGGCGCGCTTGATTTGTATGGGGACCCTTCCCCTTCTTATTTCTTTGTGGGAAACCTTTCGATCCAGCCGGGGCCGGTCATCGGTTTGGCCCTCGCTTCCTTGAGTACTCTCCCGGCTCCGCCTGTCTGCCCGAACATTACCGATGAAGCAACCGTTTCGCTGCGCTTTAGCACCGCTGGACTTCAGGTCCCTTCCGTATTGTACAGCGGTTCGCTCTATAGTACGTATCTGACCGTTGATCTCGCGACGGATACCGGAACGGTAGACCTTCCTTTCACGAACGCCATTGCGCCCCTGACCATGCAGGATGCTCAAAAGGGAGCCGCATCGTCGGCATGGAACATTTATAGTGCGATGACCTTCAACGCAATCGCAGGGTTGGCTCGCGAATCGTTCCTTTTTCAGAATACCCAGCCCATTTCCTGCAATTATGGAGGAACCGGTACGGCGACCTATGATCCGGTCTCGAATAGCAGTGTCGTGAGTGTGACCGGCTGCTCCGTGGTTCCCTGGGCGTTCTGTACCGGAAGTATGGTTGTTTCTGAAAACGCGCCTCTCCCCCTTGTTGGGCCGACATCCGTTATTGTTGCATCCCCTGCGATGGACTGTGTAGGAACGTTTTCCGACTACACGTCGCAGATCACCTTCGTTGATTCAGCGACGATCATCACTCCGGGTTTTCAGGGGCTTGAATACATCTTAAGCTCCACATTTTTTGGCTCCGTTAACTTCCCGACCCTTACAGTTCCCGTGTACTCAAACGTTCAGAATCTGAGCATCGAATCTATCGAGAACGGCGGTGAACTGACCCTGTTTAACATATCGGGCACCGGTTTTAAGCAGTGCTTCGGAAAGTGGTACGCCTATGATCCCTCCTCTGTCGTGATTATCGGCGTTGACGGTACTACGACAGGTACCGTGAATGTCGTTATGCCTGAGATCACCGATACCGTGCAGACGATCCTTCAGGTCGACGGTTCAGTCCTTGTGACGAGTAATCTCTCCGGCAGTCCGGCGACTACGCCCTATCCTGACACAGAGGCCCTTTACGCAAATTGCGCATTTTAGTCCACATCTAGAACGGTGCACATAGAGGAAAGGGTGGAAAGAAGAGATTCTTTCCACCCTTTCTTTTCATCAGAGCTGTAATTACGCACGGACGCTTTCGATCTGAGCGCAAAAGCGGGAATCTGCCTCAGTTGAGCCGATTACGAAAAACTCGAAACCGCCTCGATTAACCCCTTCGGCGATGAGTCGATGATCAGCGTCTCTATCCCAAGCACGTCTTCAACATCCCTGTTCGACACGTCATCAAGGAAGACCTTGTCTCCCTCTTTCATGACAACGTCAGGGATAAGGAGGATGTCGTCTTTTCTCACCGCTTCGGAGAGAGACCTCACAACATCCCTGCCGGTGAGAAGTCCCGTGACCGTGACACTCGGCCCGAAAAAGGAATTCTCGACCCCGATAAGATCTATTTCGATGTTGCTCTTTTTAAGTTTGTCTACAAACTTGGAGAGATAAGGATAAAAAGAAGTGCCGGTAAAGGTGACGAATCTCTTTTTGACTGTCCCGCTCGGCATCTTGATCCTCTTTGCCTGGTGAAGGAAACGGGGCACCATGCCGACCCCGTTCTCTATCTGGGGCAATTCACCGTATTCATGGAGCGGGGGGAATCCCGTGCCTGCCTTGATATAGAGTTCGTCTGCGGCGTAGACGATCGTGTCTCCGTGTTTCTTCCTGAACCTCTTCTGGAAGGAATCGAGAATTTCGATAGCCTTCACCGCATCTTCCTTCTCCACAGGCCTTATTTTGGAGCCTGATTTTCTGTGGGCCGTAAGACCGACAGGCACCACGGCAATGGACGAGACATAGGGATAAAACTTATAGAGGTCTCTGATCGTCTGTTGAAGGTCTCTTCCGTCATTGAAGCCGGGACAGAGAACAATCTGGCAATGCATCCTTATCTTATGTTCTTTGAAGAAGAGAATTTCCTTCAGAACGTCGGGAGCCTTCGGATTGCCGAGAAGGGCGTTGCGTACCTCCCTATCCGTGGAATGGATCGAAAAATAGAGCGGACTCAATCGCTGCTCCACAATCCTTTTTCTTTCAGCGGGTGTGAGATTCGTTAGGGTGATATAGTTGCCGTAAAGGAACGACATCCGATAATCCTCGTCCTTCACCGAGAGGCTCTTCCTGAGCCCCTTGGGCAGCTGGCTGACGAAGCAGAAGAGGCACTTATTCGTGCAGGTCTTGACCTTGAAATGTTTCGGTTCTATGCCGATATCCTGACCCTCCTTTGGACGGAGATCGTAGGAAAGTCTAGCACCCTTTCTCGATACGACGATATGGAGAGGATATTCGTTCCGGTAGAAGAGAAAATCGATGATGTCGTTGGCCCTGTGGCCATTGACGGAGACGATCACGTCGCCGGGCGCCATCCCTGCCGCATGCGCTGCACTGCCGGGAGAAACGGCGATAATCTCGATGCCCTGCTCTTTATGCATTCGCCTGCTTCAGTCCCCTGTAGACATAGTGAAGCCCGGAGATGATCGTGAAAAATGCGGTGACCCATATGAGATATCTCTGGATGCCGGGAAGAGAGGGAAAGTTCAATCTGAGGAGTATGAAGCAGATCAGCATGAGTTGGAGAGCGATGGCAGCTTTGCCGGTACCGCTCGGCTCGACCTTCGATGTGTGGGTGGCGAGGTGAAGGAGCATCCAGCCGGTTATGACGATGATGTCACGACTTATGATCGTGATGGTAAACCATGTCGGTATGAGGCTGTAAATGGAAAAAAGCACGAAGGAAGTGACGAGGAGGAATTTGTCCGCGAGGGGGTCAAGAAACGTTCCGAAGGCCGTCTTCTGATTTTTCAGGCGCGCGATGAGACCGTCGAATGCGTCGGTGAGGGCAGCGATGAAGAAGAGGTATAACGCATAATCATACCGCCTGTAGATGACGGCAGTGACGAATACGGGAATGAGGACTATTCTCGTGACAGTCAGCGTATTCGGCAGATTCAGGGTACCCACTGACTACTCCGTTAAGGGATATTATAGGGGAAGGAGCTGAATCTCAGCCTCAGACCGATCCTTCTGTAACAGGAGTTGTCGGTTTTTCCCGAATCGATGTAATTCAGGAGTGCTGCAGCATGACAGGACTCGATCATGAATTTCTTCTTGTCGGCGTCATCGAGGGCCCGAACGATCATTCTTCGGGCAGCACTGACGTTGCCCTCGAGGAAGAGAACCTCTCCGAGTCCGAGACAGCAATAGATGATCCCCCGTGCGTCTCCCGTCTTTCTGAAAAGCATCGTTGCCTTCTTAAAATACTCCGCGGCCTTTTTCAGCCTTCCCCTCATGATCGAGGTCATTCCCATGCTCCAGAGCGTATAGGAATAGCTGACGACATCTCCGATTGATCCATAAATGGCTTCCGCCTTCCTCAGGTGCTTCATTGCGGCGGCATGATCCCCTTTCATCCTCAGGGCATTCCCGATGCCGCAGTGGGAATAGGCTACGCCGAAGCGGTCCTTCTGTGATGACAGGACGCGGTTTGCTTCTCTGTAGTAGTTCAGGGAATCGTCGAAAAGACCCGATACCCTCGATATGCCTCCGAGACCGCAGAGACAGTAGCCGACCGCATTCCGTTGTCCGTTATCGGGTAACGCTTCGAAGAGTCTGTTTGCCCGGGAAAACGCACGCACGGCATTCTTCGCATCTCCCCTGACTCTGAAGGCACCCCCCTCAGCCCAGAGCGCAAAGGCGAGACCGTCCCTGTCATGCTTCTCTGCATAGATGGTCTTAGCCCCTGAGAAAAGCCTCAGTGCGTCCTTCCAGTTACCGAGAGCCCTCGTTGCCAATCCCTGTCCGACCATCGCATCAGCACGCATGAGCCTCTTTCTCGTCTGACCGCTCAACGCCACGGCTTCCGTATAAACATCTATTGCGCTCTGAAAATCGCCGACCATCCTGTATGTGTCACCGAGGGCGAGAAGACAGCAGAGCATCTCCCCCTTCTGTTTCCCCTGCGCGTATCTCTTCAAGGCGCTCCGGTAAGCCGACAATGCCTCCCGGTATCTGGATTTCTCGCGCAGGCGTTCTCCTCTCTGGAAGAGATCAGTTCCCATCGAGTCTTTCTCTCAACTTTGCCGTGAGTTCACGATAATCAGGAGAATGGAAAAAAGCGGAACCCATGACGAGTATCTCAGCGCCTGCGTCTGCGACTTCCCTCGCGTTCTCGTACTTAATCCCGCCGTCGACCTCGATGAAGACGGGCAGCCCCCGTTCATCGATCATTCCTTTCAGCATTTTGATCTTCTCGATCGACTGGGGTATGAAGCTCTGTCCGCCGAAACCGGGATCGACGGACATGATGAGTACGAAATCAAGATCGGAGAGGATGCTCTCGAGACTCCGTACCGGCGTCGCAGGATTCAGGGAAACCCCCGCCTTCACCCCGCCTTCCTTCATCCTCGTGACGGTCCTGTGCAGATGCACCGCGGCTTCAAGGTGGACCGTCAGGAAATCGGCTCCTGCGCTCATGAAGTCCCCTATGTATCGGTCAGGCTCTTCTATCATGAGATGGACATCGAGGGGCAGTTTTGTTGTCTTCCGTATCGCCTCGACGATAAAGGGGCCTATCGTCAGATTAGGAACAAAGTGACCGTCCATGATGTCGACATGGAGCATGTCAACACCCGCCAGCTCCACTGCGCGGATCTCCTCACCGAGCCTCATGAAATCGGATGAGAGCAGAGAAGGCGCGATCTTAACCATGAATGAGCGGTTCTCCTTCCAGTTTCAGGCGTATGGTCTCTCCTGATTTTATCTGGGCATTGGGCTTTGGTTTCTGACTCCTGACTCTTTCCCCCTCGCCTGCAAATTCGATTTTGAGACCGAGCTTCTCAGCAAGATCTGCTGCATCGTCTCTGCTTCTTCCAGAAAAATCAGGGCAGTAATAGATTATATCATAAGGCCCCATGCTCACCACAAGAGAGAAGGAGTCCTTCATAGCCTCTTCCGGATTCGGACGCTGGGATATGACCGTGTCCTTTTCCGCAGTGCGCGAGTGGACATGAATTACCTTTTCGACTTTCAGACCGCTTTTCGCGATCACCGATTCTGCATCATGGAGGCTTTGCCCGACAAGGCCGGGGACAGACAAGACCTTTGGTCCCCTGCTGAGAAAGACGGAAACGCCCCGTTGCTCTTTTACCTTGTTGCCGGCGGGGATCTCTTGCCTGACGATCCGTCCCGACGCAACGACGGGGTCATATTCTTCTCCCTCGACCTTCAGGTAGAGGCCGTTCCTCTTTAGGAGATCGTTCGCTTCGACCAGGGTCTTTCCTTTCAGGTCAGGGACATCAACGGTCTTGCTGAAACTCATGATCTTGAAAGTGAGATAGCCGGACAGGAGGCCCATGAGCACGAACCCGAAGATATAAACCGGTATCATGAGTAACTTCTTTAAGCTTTCCTGCACAGCCTCACCCCGAAGAACCCGTCCATATCGAACCTGTGCGGATATGTCCTGAAGAATCCCTGTTTCATAAATCCTCTCAGAAGGGATATGGGTCTGTCTATGATATAGAATTCCTCGGAAACCTTCAAGAATGCTTTTATGACATCCTCGCCTTCTTCCGGCTCCGTGGAACAGACTGAGTATACCATGGTGCCTCCCGGTCTTAACAATCCCGATGCCGAACGAAGCAGCGTCAGCTGTATCTCCTGCATTCTCCGGAGGTCTTTTCCCGTGTGGCGGTATTTGATATCGGGATTCCTCCGTATGACACCCAATGACGAACACGGGGCATCAAGGAGGATTCTATCAAACCATCTCTGTTCGGAGCCTCCGAGAGCGTACGCATTATCGGCCAGTTCCACGATATCCCCATGGATGGTCCTGATCGACTGCAGACCGAGACGGGAAATGTTTTCCTGCAGCTGCGGTATTCTCCTCTCCTCGGATTCTACGGCAGTTATCTCCCCGCTGTCTTTCATGAACTGGGCAATGTGCGTCGTCTTCCCGCCCGGAGCGGCACAGGCATCGAGGATCCTTTCCCCGGGTTGCGGGTCGAGGAGAATAGTAATGAGCTGCGATGCCTCATCCTGAACAACGAGCGCGTCCCTTGAAGGCAGTCCGCTGAATGTACGAAATTCTCTCAGTTTCAATCCGTCGGGGGAAAATGCCGTTAGTTCAGCCTCAATTCCGGCATCCGCAAAGATTCGGAGTATCTCGTCCACTGTCGCGATCAGGGTATTCACCCTTAGCGTCAGGGGAGGTATCAGGTTATTCGCCTCTGCTAGTTCTCGAGTCTCGGCTTCGCCGAGGCGCTCAAGCCACCTCCTAATGAGCCACTCGGGATGTGAGGTCGAAAGAGCGATATGGTGCGCCCCGTTTGCTTCCTTCAGCCTTCCGAGTCTCGATCTCACAGTGCCAAGATTCCGGAGCAGGTTCCGCAAAACGCCGTTTACGAGCGCGGGTCTTCCCCTCTCTTTTTCGATATCCACTGCTTCATGAACCGCGGCCCGCTCCGGTACCCGCATATGAAGTATCTGATATACGGCAAGCCTCAGGTTATTCATCGTTCTGCCGGAGAGGCCGGATGGTTTCTTCAGAAACTCTTTCAGTACCCAGTCCAGAGTGTACCGGTATCGTAAGACCCCGTAAACGAGCTCCATGAGGAAGGCCCTCTCCCTGACGTCAACCGACCCTGAGAGGAGCTCAAGCACACCCTTCGGTTTCCTGCCTTTCTTTCCTATTTCCTCCAAGGCCGCCAGCGCCAGTTCCCGTGTCCTGGAGCGGGAGGTCATGGAAGCCGGCGAAGGGAAGTCGGGAAGCGAAGCGTCGAAACTCGCGCCATAGAGTTCATCCTTGGATGCACGCTTATCCTGTGAAGAATGCTATCGCCTCTTTAACTCTTTCGAGACTCACCTGCGTGTTGAAGCACGGACCGAACGGCCGTTCATTCGTAATGCCGAGTATCGGCAGGGGGTAGGAGTCAGCGATGCCGCTGCTCAGGTCTCTCTCACATGCAACCGCTACGATCGCTTCCGGCCGGACATCCATGACGATCTTCCTCGCGAGGTTCCCCCCGGTAGCAACAAAGAGGGAAAGGTTGTTGTCATCCGCAATCTGAATGAGGTCCTTGATCTCGCATTTTCCACACCGTTTACATTTGTAAATATCATGGGTAATACGGATATCACATTCATTGATCTGGAGACAGTGGGGAAGCAGGAGGAGGATTCTCTTAGCCCTTGGTTTCTCCATCCTCACGAGTCTGTTATTGAGATCGATGATAAACCCCTGGAGGCCCTCCTTGTTCTTCTTCGAAAAGGCGCCGACGAGCATGAGCACCGGATGGAGTATCTTCAGGGTCACCCCTCTCATCAACCTGTGGATCATCGGAGGGCGATCCCCTGTGCAAGTCTTCTCCCCTGAAGGAATGCCGATGTTGGCATCGGTTTTTTTCCCGATGGCAGGAGTTCTATCACGGAGAGCAGACCGCTGCCGGTACCGATGATGAGCTCGTTTTTGCCCAGCTTCTCGATTACTCCCGGGAGGCCCGTCCCGTGCATTGGGCGTGCCTTCAGAATCTTGAGCGTTTCATCGCCGATGTGGCAATAAGCCCCGGGCCACGGGTTCATGCCGCGGATGAAGTCCGAAATCTCCGCCGCACTCTTGGACCAGTCTATGAGACCATCTTCCTTTCTTAATGTCGGTGCATAGCCTGCTTCGCCGGACTGAGGACGCGGCGAGAGAGAGCCGTTTCTCAGTCCCTCGATAGTTTCCCGCAGGAGCGACGCTCCTATTTCGGACAGTTTCCGGCTGAGACTCCCCGTTGTATCCTCAGCATCGATGTCCAGCTCTTCTTGGAGAAGGATAGGGCCGGTGTCGAGACCTTCATTCATGAGCATCGTGGTGATCCCTGTTTTTTCTTCTCCTTTCATGATCGCCCACGCGACAGGGGCGGCTCCGCGATACTTCGGCAGGAGAGACGCGTGAACATTTACGCAACCATACCTGGGTATCTCGAGCAGTGACTTGGGGAGGAGTTTTCCGTAGGCGATCACAACGATGAAGTCAGGCTGCAAAGATAATATCTCTTCGGAGATCTCGGTATCTTTCAGCTGAGAAGGCTGGAGTACCCGTAAACCGGCCTTCAGGGCTGCTTCTTTTACCGGAGGAGTCGAGAGTCGATGACCCCGCCCCTTGACCTTGTCCGTTTGCGTGACTACAAGGCTGATCTCTTCCCCTGAGTCGATTAAAACGGTAAGTGAAGGAACCGCAAAATCAGGAGTGCCGAAGAATACGATAGACACTGCAACCTCTGTCCTCCTTGGTTATCGGGACCGGAACGCTGTATCCAGAAGTGGTGCGGTTAAGCCTTTGAGAGGGCCTTCTGGAAGCGTTTTTTAAAGAACTCCCGCTTTATGCTGCTTATCCTGTCGATGAGCAGTCTGCCGTTGAGATGGTCGATCTCATGCTGCAATGCCCTGGAAAGAAGCCCTTTGCCCTCGATCTCAATGAGGTTGCCCTCTCTGTTCAATCCCCGAACAACAACCGATTCAGCCCGTTTCACCGTCGTGACGTAACCGGGGAGGCTGAGGCATCCCTCTTCGCTTTCCACTTCGCCTTCCGTATGAGCTATCTCTGGATTGATCAGTACGATGAGCGGGATTGTTTCATCTTCCCGGTGACTCACGTCGATAACGATCAGCCTCTGTGAGACGCCGACCTGCGGCGCGGCGAGTCCGACACCCGGCGCAGCGTACATCGTCTCTATCATGTCGTCGCAGAGGCGTTGTAGCGTGCCGTTGATCTTATCAACCGGAGAAGCCTTCCTCGCGAGCACCTTTTCAGGATATGTTTTGATTTCGAGCAGTGCCATAAAGTATTATATCACAAATCAAAATTGGCGGGCGCTTCATCGGGGCTTCGGCCTATGCGGAGCGACGAGAGCCACGCGCTATTGCGGACGAAAGTGGAGGGCTCTATGGCTACTGAGAGTGAGATAGTACTCCGGACGGAGATGCCCGACATCGGAGTTCCGAAGCGCGGCAAGGTCAGGGATATTTATGACCTCGATGATAATCTCCTCCTCGTGGCTACCGACAGGATCTCTGCCTTTGATGTAGTGCTTCCTGACGGGATACCGGGGAAGGGGAGGGTGCTGACACAGATATCGCTTTTCTGGTTCCGGCAGATGGAGCGGATGGTTGAGAACCATGTGGTTGCGACGGATGTGGCTGAATTTCCGAAGATGGTCAGGAAATACAGGCATACCCTCGAAGGACGAAGCATCCTCGTGAAGAAAGCAAAACCCCTCCCTGTCGAATGCATTGTGAGAGGCTACCTCTCGGGGAGCGGATGGAAAGAATACCGGGAGAAAGGCACTGTCTGCGGTATGCGTCTGCCGGAAGGCCTCGTCGAGTCATCGAGACTTGAGGAACCGATCTTCACGCCATCGACGAAGGCGGAAGAGGGTCACGATATCAACATATCCTTTGATGAGACGAAACGTATTGTCGGGGATGGGATGGCGGAGCGGATCAGGGATCTGAGTCTGAGCATTTACCGAAAGGCGCGAGAGGCGGCTCAGAAGAGAGAGATCATCATTGCCGATACAAAGTTTGAGTTCGGCATCTATGACAACAGGGTAATACTCATTGATGAAATCCTCACTCCCGATTCCTCACGGTTCTGGTCTCTCAGGGATTATCGTCCGGGAAGGAGTCAAGACAGCTTCGACAAACAGATTGTGCGTGATTACCTCCTAACCCTCGATTGGGATCAGAGGCCGCCGGGTCCGACACTGCCCGGCGAGATCATCACGAGGACGGCAGAGAGATACCGGGAGATCATGGAAATACTGACCCGTTAGTCTCCGCTTGATTATACGCCTATCGGGATTTATACTGTAAGAGACTTGGAAGAGGAGAGATATGGCACAACCGCAGGTCCTGGCATTTGTTCTCGCAGGAGGGAAAGGCGAACGGCTCTTCCCCCTTACCGCGTTTCGTTCCAAGCCGTCGGTCCCTTTCGGTGGGAGATACCGGATAGTGGATTTTGTCCTGAGCAACCTCATTAATTCGCAGATCTATTCGATATACCTTCTCGTCCAGTATAAATCGCAGTCCCTCATAGAGCACGTGAGACAGAAGTGGGTTCTTTCTCCTGTTATTAGGGATCACTTTGTTGCGGTTGTACCGCCTCAAATGCGTATGGGCCCCGAATGGTTTCAGGGGACTGCCGATGCCGTCTTTCAGAATGTGAACCTCATTCGCCAGCACAATCCTGAAATGGTTATCGTCTTCGGCGCCGATCATATTTATCGGATGGACATTCGCCAGATGATCGACTTTCATCTCGAAAAGGAAGCCTCTGTGACGGTTGCGGCACGACCTGTCCCGATTTCACAGGCATCGGCCTTTGGGGTCATCATTACAGACGAACATAAACGTATCATCGGATTTGAAGAGAAGCCGAAGAAGCCCACCCCTTTACCTGGTGACCCCAATCGGGCCTATGTCTCGATGGGCAACTACATCTTCAATAGGGAAATTCTTCTGGACGCCCTGGCGAAGACCCAGAGGAGAAAGGAACATGATTTCGGGGCTCATGTAATTCCCGGACTCGTCGATTCGGGGAAGGTCTTTGCCTATGACTTTGCGACAAATATTATTCCGGGAGCCAGGACCTACGAGGAAAAAGGATACTGGCGTGATGTGGGGACGATAGCTGCATTTTTTGATGCCCATATGGACATGTTGGGGAGTGCACCGCTTTTCGAGCTCGACAACAAATTATGGCCGATTCACTCACTCGGATATGAAGCACCTGCTGCGAAAATACTGAATGGCGAGATCGAAAACAGCATGATCGCCGAAGGAACTTTCATAAAGGATGCGAGGATACGCAATTCTATTATCAGGAGCAACGTTATCATTGAGGAGGGCGTGAGTGTAGAGGATTGCATAATCCTCGATCATTGCGTCCTGACACGGGGCTGCAGGCTCAGGAAGGTCATCGTGGATAAATTGAATGTCCTCAAGGAAAATGACGAAATAGGGTTCGACCCCAATAAGGACCGTTTCCGCAGTCACATAGACCCGTCAGGGATTGCTATCGTGCCGAGAGGGGGAAGTCCGATAAGAGTGAGTGAGTAGGCTTTTCAATTCATCTCTCCTTCCGAAAAGAATTGCAAGATCACGTTCCGCACATGAAAGATCCAAAAAGAATTATTCGTCGCGATAGGGTACTCTCGGAGATATTCGATTCCTGCCCAGGGTCATATCTTGTCGGCGGGTATGTGAGAGACATTATTAGAGGTGCTGAGTCAACCGATATTGATTTCGTTGTTAGGGGTAATTTCAGCGAAATAGCCTCAAGTATAGCATTAGGATATAAAGGTAAGTATATTGATTTTGCAGGAAAAGGGATGGCAAGAGTCATCATCGGCAGGCGAAGCATTGATTTCACTGAACTAAGGGGAGAAATTGAGGAGGACCTGGAGAGAAGAGATTTCACCATGAATGCGATAGCATGGTCTCCCGACAGAGGCATCGTAGATCCACTGAAGGGGTCTCATGATATCTCATCGAGATTAATAAGAGGAATATCGAGAAAGAATTTCGTTGATGATCCTCTCAGGCTTCTGAGGGCCTATCGTTTTTCAGGAGAATTATGCTGGACGATTGATTCGAAAACGAGGGCGCTGATAGGAGAGATGAGGTCACTGATTCGTGAACCGGCCAATGAAAGGATTACTTTAGAGCTTTTTAGGCTCTTAGAGTCGAAATGCTCCATGAAAGGCTTGAAAGCCGCTTCTTCCGATGGACTCTTAGGCGAAATACTTTATCTTGATAACAGGCGGTTACAAGATTGTATTCAAGAGCTTTCTCTCGTTAATGCATTTCTTAAGAAGATACCTGAAAGGTATAACTTTAAATTTGGAGAGAACGTTTCCCAGGAACTCTCCTACGGGGGGGTTCTCAGGGCGATAGTCCTTCTTTCGGGGGCCGATAAAAGGCGGTGGCGCCTAAGCTTAAGTAGGACCATTCTTGACAAGATAGAAGCCTTTAACAAATTGAGAGAAGACTATCCGAATAAAGGAAGGCTGCGCAGGGAGGAAATCTTCGATGGCTTTGTGAAAGAAGGCGATTCTCTCGTCGATTTTGCCATCCTTTCTCGAAATCTGTGGAATGTCCGAGAATCCCTGAGATGCATGAATATGAGACCACTCCTGCGGACCGAAGAGATCATGAGACAGATAGGGGTGAAAGGGGGTCCGGAACTCGGATTGTTGAAAAGAGATATGATGCGAATGCAGTTCCTTCTAAAGCTCAAGAGTGTTTCAGATGCGAGGCAGTGGCTGGGGACGATGGCATGACAGATGAGGGACGAAGGAAGAAATGGTATATAGAGGTTGGCTCCTCATTGCTGTCGTAAAAGGGAGAAAGTGAAGCAGCATTCTTGCCTCACAAACTTTACATAATATATCAATTATCATGAAAAACAAAAATCAGGGAATAATACTCGATTACTACAGTCAGATACTTCTTTCCCGCATTATCACAAAAACATAACGATAATTCAAGAAAACATTCTTCCTGAAGTTAACATCTCTGAGGTCTGATATAATTGTGACGAGTATTACCAGAATTGTGGAGGGCGCGGTGTCTTTTTGGTGGTACAAAAGAGATAAGGGCGGCAAGAAAAGCTGGTACGCTATTGATGTTCCTCTTGAGTTAGTGGTAATGGTTTTGGTGATGTTTATTGCCGTATATGCTACTCCTTCTCTTTCCACTTATTCTCAATTCATGACAAACAG
>DASPUT010000023.1 GCA_035622735.1 Thermodesulfovibrionales bacterium
CGGTCAGAATGAAAATCGGGATCTTTTTCGTCGACGGGTTTTCCTTTAACTCTTTGATGACGTCGAAACCGAGCATATCGGGGAGGAGAAAGTCGAGGAGGATTACGTCAGGCATTAACGCCGAGGCGAGTTCTATCCCACGCCTGCCTTCCTGGGCAGAGTAGATGAGAAACTCCTGAGATTGCGAGGGCTCTTTCAGAGAATCGAGTCCGTCAGCTGCCTGGATGATGAGTACCGTCACCGGCCGTTTCTTATACCGCAGAATACCGAGGCCTTCAAGCCTGTCGAGCAGGATTTCCTTTTCAAGGGGTTTCATGAGATAGTCCGTGGCGCCGAGCGCAAATGCGAGTTCCTTATTATCGATTACGGAATGAATGAGGACAGGGATATGAGCGGTAGACTCGTCGTCTTTCAAAGACTGGAGAACCTCCCAACCATCCTTTTTCGGGAGCATGATATCAAGGAGGATCGCGAACGGTCTCAGCTTCTTTGTTTTTTCTATAGCTTCCTCGCCGTCAAAGGCATGGGCAACCTTATACCCCGCCTGCGTGAGGTGCAGGGTGAGGAGTTCCGCACTCGAAATGTCATCCTCTACGACGAGTATGAGGGGTGCCCTCTCTTCCATCCAGGGGAAGTTGAGGTTCACTGCTTCCGCCTCCTCGGCAGGCGCTTCCTGGACGGGCACGGTCAGCGGTAACACAAAGGTGAACGTACTCCCCGCGCCGAGTTTGCTCTCGACGGATATCCTGCCCCCGTGGAGTTCAACAAGCTTCCTCGATAGTGCGAGGCCGAGCCCGGCACCCCCGTACTTCCTCGACAGCGCCGTGTCCGCCTGTTCGAATTCATCGAATATCCTCTCTCTATCGTCTGGACCGATCCCTATGCCGGTATCCCAAACGGAAAATCTCACGAACTGCTGACTCTCCAGTTCACCCTTTCCCTCCGTCCTTTCAATCTGAACCCCGATCTTTCCCCCCTCCGGCGTAAACTTAATAGCATTTGAGAGGAGGTTATAGAGGACCTGTTTCAGTTTGACCCTGTCGGCGGTGACGTATTCGATGTCACTGCTTATTGAGAGGTCGAGATCGATGATCTTCTTCTCGGCCATCGGCTGCATTATGGTGAAGACCTCGGAGAGCACCCCCATCACCGTGAAGGTCTCATAGCTCATATCGTATTTGCCTGACTCGATCTTTGCGAGGTCCAGACAATTGTTGATAATATCGAGGAGATGCTTGCCCGATGACTGGATCGTCCGCAAGTATCTCTTCTGGTCCTCCGTGAGTTCACCGAAGGTCTTCTCGAGCAGGATATCGGAAAATCCTATGATCGAGTTCAGGGGCGTTCTCAGTTCATGGTTTATATTGTTGATGAATCGTGACTTCAACTCACTCGATCTCTCAAGCTCCTGATTCGTCTTTTTGAGTTCATCTGTCCTCTCCGCCACCTTCTTTTCGAGGTGTTCACGGAGTTCCGAGATCTTTCCCTCCTGTTCCCTGATTCTCTGGAGCGCGGCGCTTCTGTCCGTCATGAGGCCGATGATCCTCGAGAGGAGATTGATGGCCCGTTTCTGTCTCTCAGAGACCTGTCGGGGTTTGAAATCGTCGAGGTACATGATGCCGAAGATACGTCCGTCTGCCATGATCGGAGAAACAAAAACCGCTGCGATCCCTTCATCCATGAGCGCGGCGTTGTTCGTATAATTGACCTTCGAGAGATCGGGTATCTCGATCATCTCCTTTTTCCTGATGACGAGATCCGTCAAGCCGTCGGCCATGATATTCCAGCGTTCATTAGCGGAGAACCTCTTGCTCAGGCCCTTGGACGCGAGGAGATGCATCTGTCCGTCCTCTATCATCGCGATGCTTCCTGCGGGCGAATCGGTCATCTCCAGTGCCCTTTCGAGAACGAATCTCATGAATCCGGGGAGGTCTTCTGCCCGGGAGAT
This sequence comes from Thermodesulfovibrionales bacterium, assembly GCA_035622735.1. Taxonomy (NCBI): domain Bacteria; kingdom Pseudomonadati; phylum Nitrospirota; class Thermodesulfovibrionia; order Thermodesulfovibrionales; species Thermodesulfovibrionales bacterium. Next base: position 1,949 of record DASPUT010000023.1, read on the forward strand.
GTCTTCAGTGATCGTGATAATCCTTTTTTCGTCCTCTATAGCCTTGTAGAGTTCGACCATCGCCTTCTTCTGTTTCTCTATCATCTTCCAGAGAAACTTTGCACCCGATGCGTCGATAACCTCCATGTGCCTAAAGAGCGTCCGTATCGTATCGCTCAATATCGCGTCATCGGTAACATTGAGAATAATTTCGGGCTCGGCGGCCTTTGCAAGAAGCGTGACGTTATCGAAGACAGGAATTCCCCATTTCTTTGCGAGGACTACCCCGGGGGTCTCGAGGTTTCTTTCGTAAACCCCGACGATCTTTATATCGGGCTCACCCCGCAGCATGGAAAGTATGGTGCTCCCGGTTATGTTCCCGCCCGCGAGGGCAATCTTAAGCATTGACCATCCTCTGCAGCCCCGTCACCTGCATCATTTCGAGGAACTGGGATGTGAGAACCGGGTCCCACTGCCCGTCATTCCTTTCGAACCTTAATACCTCGAGCGCCGTCATAACAGATCTGCCTTCCCGGTACGGTCTCTGCGATACCATGGCGTCGAATGAATCGGCAATCGAGAGGATCCTGGCATGCAAAGGAATTCTTTCGCCTCTCAGCCCGTCAGGAAACCCGTTTCCATCCCACCTCTCGTGGTGGTTCCTAATGGCCGGGAGGGAATCTCGCATCGAAACGAGGGGTCTGCAAATCTCTTCTCCGATGAGGGTGTGGCGCCTGATTTCCCCGAACTCCTCCTCCGTGAGATTTCCTTCCTTGCAGAGCAGAGTGGAACTCAATCCTATCTTGCCGATATCATGGAGAATGCCTGCCTTCCTCAACTGTTGCTGTACCCTGCCCCCGAAGCCGAGGAAGGCGGCAAAGGACTTCGAAATGTCCCCCACTCGCGTTGAGTGTCCTCGGGTATAGGGATCACGCGATTCCATAGCCACGGCGAGGGTGAGGATCACGTTTTCGGAATGCTCAAGGTCATCCTGGAGGCTCTTCAACCTCAGCAGTGACTTCACCTTTGTTATGAGTTCCTCGGTGTCGAACGGCTTGCTGATGAAATCATCGGCACCGCTTTCAAGGCCGATGATCTTACTCTGCTTGTCAATGAGCGCGGTGAGGAGAATAACGGGAAAGAACTGTTTTTCGTTCATCTCTTTTATGGTCTTGCAGAGTTCGTAGCCGTCTATCCCCGGCATCATGACGTCAAGAACGGCTATGTCAACTCTTTGTGTCTGGAATATTTCGATCGCCGAATATGCGTCGAGTGCGGTAAAAACGACGAAGCCGTTTCTCGTGAAGATCGCTTCGAGGAGTTCGAGGTTCGGTAGGAGGTCGTCCACAACTAGGATGGAAGGTTTTTCCTCGGCGATGAGAACTTCTGTGGGAACCATAGAGAAATTAAAGCACGCATCAATTAATTTGTCAAGAAATTTCTTTTAATATTTGCGTGTTATGAGAATTATCTCACAAAAAACTTAAGGCTTAGAGAAGTCGCAGGCCAGCATAATAGCAGCAGCACTCATTGTCGAGGTCATTGATGAAGGATCTCTCCGAACCATCTTCAAAGAGAATTCTCACAAAACAGAAACCACCGGGAAGGCTCGAATGGCTTTCCTGAACGACCTCGCCATCACCCCAGTGATCGTGTCTGATATGTTTTACCCTATCACCAATTCGCAAATATAACCGCTGTTTCATTTCTTATTATAACACCGAGAAAGTACGCGCATTTCAGCGAGGCAAGTCGCGCAGTCTCTTGTGAGGGGCTGGCAGCGGCCTGAAATTCGCTGCTGTCTTTGGCGTGTCCTTCAAGCAGCAAATCGGCTAACGTATATACGTTCCATAGATGCTATAGACAAAGTGGCCGGTAATGGTGAGGTCGTCCTTACCCCACTCAGTCGGCAGGGGCCAGAACGGTTGAGCATCCCGTAACGCCTGCTGGGCCGCTTCATCAAGGCTCCTGTGTCCGGAAGTCCTCAACAGCTCCATATCTCCGAGCATCCCGTTCTTCTTTATCGTGAACCTGATATAGAGATCACCATAGATGCCCCTCATGGCTGCGTCAGGAGGGTATTTCCAGATGCCCTCGATCTTCTCTCTCAACCGTTCCATATACGTGCGATACTTGAATTCTTCATTGTGAAACGTGAGCGTGTTTTCACTTTTCTGTTCCTCCCGCTTGGCGAATTTTTCGACCACTTCCCTGTCGAAAAGCTTCTCTCTGACCGACGGCATCGGGACAGTCCTTCCCAGGTCTCCGGGTTTTTGAGAAGGCAGAGAGCGAAGTCCTTCTCCATCCTTCTGCCCTCCCGATGGAGCACTTCCGGGTGACTGTGCCTGAGAAATGCTTTTGTCTGTTTCTCCGGAAGCCCTATCAGACTCCTCGCGGGAAGGCGGAATGGGCAACTGGCGGGGAGGCGAAGATTGTGCAGGCTGCCTCTGAGGTCGGGCAACCGACGGTCTTGCGATACGACTATCCGCGGGTTTCACGGGAGGGGAAGGTCTCGAAGCGGATGGAGGATTAGCCCGCGCCTCCGGAATCTGCTTCAGTTCATCGGGGTTCACGAGCCGGGTAACGAAGGGTTTCTCCTTCTCCTTTTTTTCTGTCGGCAAGAGGAAGAATACCAGTCCAAGCAAGAGATGGACCGTGACGGAGAACACGATCGCCCCTCTCCAGGAGAGAAGTCCTCTCATCGTTCTAACGATGCGGTTTCTCTTCATGCGCAACTTCCAAACGTACCGTGCCGATCGGAACACCCGGCACTGCTAAGACGGGAAAGCGGAGAAGAGAGGACCCCTTTCCTTTGAGGGGAGTGCCGGAGATTCTTCCGGTCTTGAACGAGATTGTTATCGCTAAACAAAGAATACCCGGTTCAACGTTTCCAAGCAAGTAATCTTCTGAAAAGGTTCATGTAAGAGAGGATACTTCCTCTCCCCGGATCCTTCTTGAGCCAGAGCCTCATGGATGCGTCCTGCACCTCCGGTCTCTTGTGGAACTGAACGAGCCGTTCTGTCTGGTTGTCGTCCCTCAGGAAGAATTCCGAAAGGCGTTTCATGAGCGAAAACCGTTTGCCGAAGGCTTTTTCCCAGAGGCGCTTATACTCCCCTCTCCTTCCTTCAATGATCGCCGCTGCTGCAAATTCTGCAGACTTCATCGCATAATAGATTCCTTCATAGGTCAGCGGCAGCACCTGACCGGCCGCGTCTCCCGTAAAGAATACCCCGTCCTTTACAAAGATGTCACCCTGCCAGAGAGGTATCCGATGACCGCGTAAAGAAGCCCCGTTTCCCGTCATAGGGGTCCCTGCCTTCAACGCCCTTCTCTCGGCAAAACGCCTCCAGAGCATTCTTATCTCGCTGTTATTGACGGATCCTGTCCCTACGGATATGCCTCCGTTTTGCGGAAAGACCCATGAGTAGCAGCGCGGAGCGTGGGAGGAACCGAACCAGAATTCGCAGCAATCCGTCTGCGGCCCCTGTATCTTCGCCGAGACCGCGAGGAGAGACGTGACAGGTTGGATGTTGAGCGCTGCCCGGACCCGTGAGTTGACCCCGTCAGCCGCTATGACATGATCGGCTTCAATCAGAACTGTCCCGCCATGCACCGACACTTCCGAGACTGCCGTCTTACCGACCTTCACGAAGCGCCTGAATTCCCCTTCCATGAGCCATGCCCCGGACTTCCGCGTTTCCTCCCTGAGGGCCGAGTCGAAATCCCCCCTGTTAACGATGGCTATTGTGGCATCCTTCAATCGGATAGGAACGGGTTCCCCCCCGGGAGAGATGATCTTGATCGTATCCACGTGCTTCGTGACGGCGCTCTCAGTCAACTGCAGCTCGGTAAAGGCAGTAGACGGAATGCCCCCGCCACAGGGCTTGATGAAGGAGAGGTTCTTCTCGATGAGGACCGTGTCAATGCCCTCCCTCGCGAGCGCCCTTGCCGCTATCGACCCTGCGGGGCCCCCGCCCACTACCAACACTGCGGTTCTTATGCTCTTCATGGTTTATAATTCTGTCTGAGATTATCTATGGCCTGATTTCCGTCGCTCCGAAGAGTCGGGAGATCCTGATCGATGTCTTTCTATTCTTTAACTGACGGCAGGAGAACGGTTCGGGTTTAGAAAACTCGGCGGAAAGGGGCAATGGATCTTCGCTCTCTTGAACATATTCCGGTTCATAAAGTAGGCTGAAACCTTGAAGAAGAAGTCGCCTACGGAACCGGAGATCGTACCGTCTCTGTTTTCACCCCATCCCACGGTCTTCTCGTTATTATTGATCGCAATGATGAGGTAGACGAGACCCTTCTTCATTCCTTCTATGTCCTCTTCGCTCGGTATCGGGAGCCCTTTCGTCGTGCCAAACTGGGTATGTGAATGGAAATCACCGATAATCTGGAGCCTGTCGAATCTCTCGAGGATCGGCGCTATCCTCTTATGGTTTTTGTCATGAACGATAACACCTTTGTGCCTCCTATTCGCCGTTTGAAAACTGAAGGCATGCTCGACGATGAACCGGTCCTCCAGCCGGTACCCGAGAAGATAGCCAAGGCATTCCCTCTTATACACCTCAGCCGAGCTGAGGAGAATGTCGATAAACGCATTCTCTGACAGATATACTCTCATTTCCTAAATCATCGTGGTGCCCCCACGGTCAGGACAGGGCACCGTGCATTTCGCACGATCCGTTCCGCGGTGCTGCCGAATATAATCCTATCCAGTCCCTTTCTGCTGTGGGTACCCGTAATGAGGATGTCAATCGTATTCTCGTCTGCAAACTTCAGAATCTCTTCGTGAGGGATTCCCTTCAGGATCCGGTATTCGATCTCTTTGTACCCTCTCAGCTCTTCACAACACCACTTCTCGCATTCCTTCAGGGCATTCCGTTCCATGTCGCTGTAGAGCTCTTCTATATTAACATGGGGCACATAAAATCCGGTTCCTTTCGCTATATCATAGAGGACGTGAACGACGTAGAGCCGCGCCTGGTAATGCTTTGTCAGATCCACAACATAGGGGACGGCGTGTGCGGAGCCTTCCGAAAAATCTGTCGGGAAAAGAATTCTCTTAATTTCCATGGTCAAGCCTCCCTTAAATATTTTGCTGCATCCTCAGGGGATGTCGTAAGGATATGGAACCCCGACCCCCATTCAAATCCGCTTGTCCTGAGCAGACGGGGCATGATCTCGATGTGCCAGTGAAAATCCTCTCCCAGGGTGTGCCAGTGGTTACGCCGTGGAACCCTGTTTGGCGCGGTATGGAGGACATAACTGTACGGAGGGTCCTTCAAAATGGACCTCATGTTCTTGAGCATGCGAGAGAGGGTGAGTCCGAGGTCCTCTGTTTCCGCGTCACTGATGTCCTGGAATGCGCAACTATGCTTCTTCGGCAGTACCCAGAACTCAAAGGGAAACCTCGGGGCGAAGGGGCTGAAGACAAGGAAGTCTCTCGTTTCAGATATTATCCTGTCGCCGAACCTCAGCTCTTCACGCATCATGTCGCAGAAGATACACCTCTCCTTATAGACAAAGTACTGTTTGGCTCCGTCAAGCTCTTCCTTGACCTGTTTGGGGATTACCGGCGTTGCCGCAATTTCGGAATGGGGGTGGGTAAACGAAGCGCCGGCCGACCTTCCGGAATCCTTGTAGATAAGGGTGTAACGCAGCCTCGGGTCTCTTTCGAGGTCAGCGATCCTCTCCCGGTAAAGCCTGAGAACCCTCATGACTTGTTCCACTCCGATATCCTCCGGTTGTTTTGTGTGTTCCGGGGTCTCGACGATTAACTCGTTCGCACCGATGCCGTTCATCTTGTCATACATCCCGAGGCCTTTTCGTCCGAGTTCACCCTCAATCTGGAAAACAGGCTCGAAATTTGGGATGACCCGTGCCCACCATTTCCCGTCTTCCCGTACCGAGGCTATTTCTTTCGGGGTCTTTGTTTCGTTGCCGGCACAGAGGACGCAGGATGTCTCGTTCCTTTTTTCGGTCGTGGCATCGTATGCTTCCGGTGGTTTTGAGTCGTTCAGGACGGCCACCCATCTGCCGAGCAGCGGGTCTTTTCGCAGCTCATGCATCAGGTGTTCCTTTCATAAATCAACCTCAGGCCGCTCAGAGTCAGATCGGGTTCCATGCGGAAGCCTCTCCTGAGAAACCGTGCCATGATTCCGGCGTTTCCTCCCGTAATTACGACCTTGAAGTTGCAAGACGCTTCGTGTTCCATCTCGGTTACAAGCCTTTCGACGGCACCTGCCGTACCGTATATAATACCAGAAACCATGCAGCTCGGCGTGTCTTTTCCGACAGCAGACGGCCTGCGCTCCCCAGAGATTCGGTCGGGGCTTATATCGAGAGGGGGGAGCAGCGCCGTGCCGCCATGGAGCGCTTCAGCCATCAGACTTATCCCCGGCAGTATCGACCCTCCGATAAAGGTGTCGTCCTTAACCGCGCTGAGTGTCGTCGCCGAACCGAAATCGACGGCAATGACAGGGGATCCAAGGAGATTATACGCGGCAACAGCATTTGCGATTCTGTCTGTGCCGACATCAAAGGGTTTTGAGAGGTCGAAACGCAAACCTGTGTTCATGGAGGCAGTGATCATTAGCGGGTCACTGTTGCTTAAATTGGCAACTGCTTTACTAATGAGCCCGCTAAGTTCCGGGACCACTGAAGATAGCGCAACCCCTGCAAGCGGTTTTGGCCTTCGCGGAGACTGTCGAAAGGGCAGGAGAAATTCCTTGATTTCAGACTCGTATGCCCGATAAGGCCTCCTCGGACGGACAGGGATCTTCAGCCTGCCCCTGAGGATCGCATCGGAAAAAAGGCCGATCGTGATAAAAGAATTGCCTATATCTACCGCAAGGAGCACCCCCCTATTTCCCGTTCTGTTGAAGAATCGTGAGATCTCCTGTATGTATCGTCCTGATTTCGCCTGTCCGTACCTTGAGGAGTAACATGCCATGCTCATCTATATCTTCGGCGGTTCCGGTGAGGACTTCGGCTCCGGTCGTGACCCTAACAGTCTTCCCGAGTGTTGAGGAGAGGCGGCGCCATTCATCGAGCATTACCTTCCTCTCGTCTCCCATGAGAGCATCGTACCAGCATGCCATCTCATTGAGTATACCCGCGACGAGGACATCCTTCTGCTGTTCCCTCGATGCCTCTATCTTGAGAGACGTTGCCGTATCCCTCAATTCCGGAGGGAAGGCGTCGCCGTCTGCATTCGCGTTGATCCCGATGCCGATCACGGCAAAGATGATACGTTCGCCGGCTGATTTAATCTCGGTGAGAATGCCTCCCACTTTCTTATTCCCAATCATCAGGTCATTGGGCCATTTTATCGTTATCGGAAGCGCCGTCCCTTCTCTCAATGCACGCGCGCAGGCAATCGACGCCGCCATTGTCAGAAACGTTGCATTCCCCGACGTGATGCCGGGCCTGAGAATCAGGCTCATGTAAATATTGGTCCCGGAGAGAGATGCCCACGTTCTCCCGAGTCTCCCCTTGCCCTTCGTCTGACTCTCGGCAATGACCACCGTTCCATGGGGCGCCCCGGTCCCGCCCAATTCCATGGCAAAGGTATTAGTAGAAACGACTGTCCTGAGGACGACCAGGTTCCTCCCGATTGTTCCCTTGATCAGGGCTGGTAGCTGCTCCATTTCGGTTGCATTATATCACAAGAAAGTCGGTCCACGTCCCTCACGGAAGAATACGGCGATGGGGATAACCCTCCCGGACAACCTCTTCGCCAAAGCGATCTTCGATTATCTTCTTTTCGCCACCCGTTTTCTCACCTTCGGCTTATCAGGGGCCGTTGACGTCCCGAGTCCAACCTCGAGCAGGCTCTTCTTTATTTCCTTGATCCTCTCCCTCAGCACAACGGCCTTTTCGAAGTCCAGCTTCCCGGCTGCCTCTTTCATCTCCTTTTCGAGCCTTTTTATCGTCTCCTCATCATTCGCGTACGGGGAAGCATCTTCCGCTGCTGAAACCGTCCAGTAATCGGACTCATAGATCGAACTCAGGATGTCTTTAATACTCGATTTCACCGTCTCCGGCGTTATCCCCATCTTTGCATTGTATCTCTTCTGAACTCTCCTTCTCCTTTCCGTTTCCTCCATAGCCCTCTTAATGGAACCGGTGATGGTGTCAGCGTAAAGGATCACTTCACCGTTCAGGTTCCTCGCGGCCCTTCCCGCTGTCTGTATCAACGACCGTTCTGAACGGAGAAAGCCCTCCTTGTCGGCATCGAGGATTGCGACAAGAGATACCTCAGGAAGGTCAAGTCCCTCCCTCAGGAGATTCACCCCGATAAGGACATCGTATTTGCCCTGCCTCAGATCCCGCAACAACTCGACTCTCTGGAGGGTATCGATGTCAGAATGGAGGAACCGCGCCCTCACCCCTAATTCGATATAATAATCGGTCAGGTCTTCCGCCATCTTCTTTGTGAGCGTTGTAACGAGGATCCGTTCACCCTTTCCCGCCCTCTTTCTGATTTCGGAAAGGAGGTCATCCACCTGTCCCGCAATCGGTCTCACCTTCATCTCAGGGTCTATGAGGCCCGTGGGCCTTATCAACTGTTCGACGACTCCGCTCCGCGACTTTTCGAGCTCGTAAGGTCCCGGTGTCGCTGATACGTAGATCACCTGTCTCACTCGGTGCTCGAATTCTCTGAAGGTTAAGGGCCGGTTATCCAGGGCAGATGGCAGTCTGAAGCCAAAATTGACCAGGGTCTGTTTCCGCGACCTGTCTCCTTCGTACATCCCCCCCAGTTGCGGAACCGTTGCATGAGACTCGTCAATTATGATGAGGAAGTCTTCCGGAAAGTAGTCAATGAGGGTATATGACGGTTCACCGGCTGCCCTTCCGCTCAGGTGTCTCGAGTAGTTTTCTATTCCGTGGCAGTACCCGAATTCCTTAAGCATTTCGAGGTCGAACCTCGTTCTCTGCTCGATCCGCCGAGTCTCGAGAATCTTGCCCTCCTTGAGGAAATATTCGACCTGTTCTTTCATCTCGGCCTCTATCAGCTTGAGTGCAGGTTCGAGACGTTCCCGCGGCGTTATCCAGTGGCTGTTCGGAAAGAGCGCAAATTCGTTGAGCCTCTTCAGCACATCGCCGGTGAGGGGTTCGAACTCATAAAGGGCGTCGATGTCGTCCCCAAAAAATTCGAGCCTGACAGCCTTGTCGATAGAGAAAGACGGATACACCTCTATGATGTCTCCGCGCACCCTGAAGGTCCCTCGCCTGAAATCCGTGTCGGAGCGGATATACTGCATATCGACAAGCCTTTCGAGGAGACTGTCCCTCTCGGTATGCATCCCTTCCTCGATTACAAGATGCATGTCCCGGTAATCCTGGGGGGAGCCGATGCCATAGATGCACGAAACAGATGCGACGACAATGGTATCCCTCCGCTCAAGGACAGCCCTTGTGGCGGAATGGCGCAACCTGTCGATGTCGTCATTGATCATCGCGTCCTTCTCGATGTAGGTGTCGGTCGTGGGAATGTAGGCCTCGGGCTGATAGTAGTCATAATAGCTGACGAAAAACTCAACAGCATTTTCAGGAAATAATTCCTTGAATTCGCCATACAGCTGGGCCGCAAGGGTCTTGTTATGGGCGATGACGAGGGTCGGCCTGTTCACCTTCGCAACAACGCTAGCTACCGTGAATGTCTTTCCCGAACCGGTGACCCCGAGGAGGACCTGATGGTTCAGGCCTCTTCCTATGCCTTCGGCTAATGAGCTGATCGCTTTTGGCTGGTCGCCTTTCGGGGTAAAGCCTGTTGAGAGCTTAAAGTCCATGATTCAGTCTATCAATCAAGGTGAAGGAGGGTCAAGGATAAGTAGAGAATCGAACCGCCCGCTGGGAATAACGTAATTCGTGACGAATTAATCCGATGGTTTTTGCAGCTCAATATGAGCAGACGGGAAATCTCTTCCCTGCTCCGGTGAATGGTCATCGCCTTCGGTGACTTCGTCATAGTGAGGGATGACAATTCCCCTCCTGACCATAATGGTGTAAATGAGATTTGAACGGCTGACTACGTACCGCTGATCCCCATTGGGGTTATATTTCCTCGGGTTCGGAAGAACCGCAGCGAGCCGCGCAGCATCCTCCGGCTTGAGTTGCGATGCGGGCTTCCCGAAATAGTGCATCGAAGCGGCTTCGATCCCGAATATCCCTTCGCCCCACTCTATGACATTGAGATAGATTTCGAGGATCCGCTTTTTCGAAAGGACCTGCTCCATCCTCCAGGTTATTATCGCCTCAGCAATTTTTCGGAGCGGGTTCTTTGAAGGCGAAAGATAGAGATTCTTTGCGAGCTGCTGACTTATCGTGCTGCCGCCGAGCCTGAACTTCTTTGCCTTTATGTCCTTCTCAACAGCCTTCTCTATCGCCTCGTAGTCGAACCCCTCGTGCTTGTAGAACTTGTCATCCTCCGCGATGAGGACCGCCCTGATGAGATAGGGAGATACCTTCGAAAGGGGCACCCAGGCCTGGTAAATCTTGACTTTCTTCCCTTTCTCTTTCCATTCTCTCTCCCGATACTCCATGAGGGAGGTCCTTTTCGGGTTTTCTTTCCTGAGACGCGAAATGTCCGGCATGAAGAAGAAATAGGAGAGGGAGAGGAGAATGAGGAGAATAAGAAAGAGCGAAGAAGCCACCTTGAAAATCTGACGTTTAGTCACCGCTACAGAAATCTTCTTAAGTCCCTCTTATTGAAGTGGTCCCTTGATGAGACGGACATCGTCGATCCAGACCGTGCCCTTTCCGTTGATTACGAGATTGAGTTTTATGAGGTCAGGTTTTTCACCCTTCTTGAGGAAAAAAGGGGTTTCTGCCGTGGACCAATTCGTCGTTCCGGACAGAGGGTTCTGGAGGCCCCGCGAGAAGAACTCGCCCTTGCCCGGGAAATGACACCACATCTCGAGATAGACCTGGCCTTCTACGTTCTCCGTTCGGAGTTTTGCCTGGTACGTCAACCGAGCGTCTTCGACATCAATATCGTTCACCTCAAAGAGTCTCACTACCGTCGGTCCGGGTGCGGTGATCCTCAGAGAACCCTTGCCGTCGCTTGAAGTCTCTTTGTCGATTACGGCACCGGACTGCGTGATAATCCCGTCAAGACTGTCGAGGGGATATCTCTTCAGTTCTACCACCTGCTGGGAAGCCTTTGAACATCCGAGACTACAAAAGATCACGACACATATGCAGACGACGAGAAATGTCCTCATGTCTTGGCCTCCTGATCGATACTCATCACTTTACGATCTCTGTCCCGATCCCCTTCTTTGTGAATATCTCGAGAAGGAGACAGTGCGGAACCCTGCCGTCTATGATATGGGTCTTTTTCACCCCGGCGTCGAGGGCGCGGGTACAGGCCTGGACCTTCGGCAGCATCCCGCCCGAAATGACTTTCTCGCCGATAAGCTCCATGATATCCCTTTTGTCGAGCGTCGAGAGGATCTTACCCTCGCTGTCCTTTATCCCTTCCACATCGGTAAGGAGCATCAATTTTTCGGCCTTTAGCGAGGAGGCGATCGATGACGCCACGTAATCGGCATTGATGTTGTAGGCTTCACCTTTGGCCCCGACCCCTATGGGAGAGATGACAGCGATGAAACCGGGCTTTTCGAGTGAGTCCAGTATCGCCGGATCTACGGATTCGACCTCTCCCACCAGTCCGATGTCGATGGTCTCCTCACGACCCTTCTTTGCCGGCTTCTTCAGGAGTTTCTTTTTTGCCCTGATGAGACCTCCATCCTTACCGCTCAAGCCAACCGCTCTGCCCCCGTGACTATTTATCAACGCGACGATCTCCTTATTGATGAGGCCGCCGAGTACCATCTCCACGATATCCATGGTCTCGCGGTCAGTCACCCGCTGACCCTCAACGAAGGTCGGCTCCTTGCCCATCTTCTTCATCATGTGGCTGATCTTCGGTCCTCCGCCGTGTACGATCACTGGCCGTATGCCGATGAAGCTGAGGAGGACCACGTCCTGAGCAAAGGAGTTCTTCAAGGCGTCCTCAACCTGTGCGGCACCGCCATACTTTATGACGACGGTCTTGCCGTAAAAATTCCGGATATACGGCAGGGCTTCGACTAAGATGTTCGCCTTCTCAACTAAGTGTTTCACGGCTTAATCACTCCGCGCATGGGATGCAGACGGCCTTCCCCTCTTTGACCCGTGCCCTCGGTTCCGCAACCTTCTCTCCGCACCTCGCACACGTGATGCTCTGGTATATCTTTGCCTCGGGGGGGAGGGGGATATTCACCTTCTTTATTGTCAGGAGTTCCGATGCTGAGGCCTCCAGAATAGCCTCTGTCTTCCGCGTTTTTCTGTCATGCACGGCCTGTAAAACATCCTCAGAGCGGTCACCCTCTGCATAACGCTTCCAGACCTTCTTCTCTCCCTCCGTCTCGGGAGGGGGAGTAAAATCTATCGCGATCCGCACCGCCTCGCCGGACGGTCTCTCTATGAATGAATAAACCTGCTTCCCGTGATCTTTGAAGATGAGATTTCCCTTTCCGAAGGTGCAGCCAGTCAGAACCTGAATGGCATCGACAGCGCACGAATCGTTCTCGACTATCGCGACGAGCTCTTCATCCTCGGAGATCCCTTTCATGGCCAGTTTCTCCATTGCCGCCTTTGCAACTCGGTAGCCCAGCGCAAGCCCCGGGCAGCTATGGCCGTGAAATTCGACAACCTCTCCGAAGGTCTTCATTGCATCGATTTTACACCAAAGAGACGATTTTTAAAAGGACCGAACGCGATGCTTCCATGACGAATGCCGAACTCTCCCTATGCTTTTTATTGGCAACATGTGGCGCCGTTCAGGCACGTTCTCCTCGCAGCGTCCTCACGCGTTCCCTTATCTCATCGGAGAAGAATTGATAGTCATCGGTGCCTTCAGGTTTTCTCGTGAAGTCCATTTCCGACGGGTAAAGGGCATTCCCGAAAGTGAGCCGTATCTTCTCGATTCTCGGCCACAGTGCGCCTCGCGGCAAGGCACGAAAGGTGCCTTCGATTAAGACCGGTACGACCGGGATGTTATGCTCAACGGCGAGGATGCCGATGCCTTTCTTGAATTCCATGAGGGTTCCATCGGGAGACCTCCCTCCTTCGGGGAATATGCAGAGGGACCTCCCGTTCCTGAGGACGTAGGAAGAGAGCTGAAAGGCCTTGCCGAGGAACGTTTCGGGATCGATCGGTATGACGTGGGCGAGTCTCGCGAAGAGGGAGAGGAGGCGACCCGTGAAATACTTCTGATACCCCTGGAAATATAACACCTTGAAGATATCTTCCGGAACAGCGGAGCCGACGACAAATCCATCCATGTTACTGCAGTGATTCGGCGCAATGATGAACGGCGATGCCGGAAGGCTTTCGCTGCCCCTGACTTCGAACCTGAAAATGGACCTCAGGATAACTCTGAGAACCGCAAGAAGAACCACAATGAGAGACCACTCAATCCTGCCTTGTCCGAGCCCTATTCTCGCCCTTTCCTCATCCGTCGGTTCTTCGGCAAAGACATCCTTCCAGAATGGTTTCTCCTCTCGCTCCGCAGAACCCTTCAACGCAAATTCTTTTATGCTCGCGACAAGTTCACCGACGGTCTGGACCGTCGATGCAAACGTCTCCGGTAGCTTCAGAGAGAAAGCCCTCTCGAGAGCGACGACAAGCTCGACCCTCTGAAGAGAGTCGAAGCCAAGGTCGAGTTCGAGGCTGTCAGACATTCGGACCGTCTGTTGCTCCTTCAAGAACCTGGAAATACATTCTGCAACGACCCTTCCGATTTCATCTCTCAGTAATTCCGGGTCTTCTCCCCCTGACTCTCGATTCTTGGCTCTCTTCTCGTCAAGCAATCCCCTTATCATATGTCTCTTCAATTTCCCGAGAGGCGTTCTCGGCAGAGGGCCGGGATAAAGCGTGAAACCTTTCAGCCTCGCGTAGGGCGGTTGTTTCATAGAGACCCCGTTTATTGCGGATCTCAGGGATTCATGGATGTTCCCTATACGCTCCTTTCTCGCACAGTCGAGGTCAGGCACAATGATTCCATGAAGAGACGCCGCGCCTCCGCGGGCCCCATAATGGGTGACACAGAGTTCTTTTATTAACGGGATTTTCAGGTACGCCCTCTCGACGTCCTCGGGATAGACATTCTTCCCGGAACTGAGGACGATAACCTCCTTCACCCTCCCGGTAATGAAAAGGTAGTTCTCGCCATCGAGATAGCCGAGGTCTCCGCTCATAAACCAGCCGTCGCGAACGACCTCCGCGGTAGAAACAGGGTTCCTGTAATAGCCTCTCATAACCATCGGTCCTCGGATAGCTATCTCCCCTTCTCCGGCCTCCGACGGGCTCACGATCTTTATCTCGACGGACGGAAGGGGCTTTCCCGCGGAGCCGGGTTTTCTCTTCGCCAGGGGATTGAAGGTCACAATAGGAGATGTTTCGGTCAGGCCGTATCCTTCAAGCACCGTGAACCCGAGGGCCTCAAGGTCTTTCATCACTGAAGGGTCAAGCCGGGCTCCGCCGCAGGCGAAGAATCTAAATCGGGCGCCGAATGCGCGACGTACGGATCCGAACGCCCACTTGCCCAGGTTCAGGCCCGTCAGTCCTCTCAGCCTGCCGCAGAGATTCAGGAGCGCTCTCAGGGAAAAGGCAACGGCTGCGGGCGTCTCCTGAAACCTTCTCAGGATGCCGTTCCGCATGAGTTCGAGAATCTGGGGCACGGCGATGAGGATCGTCACCCCCCTGTCCTTCATTGTCGAGATGAGTTCGGGCCCTTTCATCCCGAGCGGGTATGTAATGGTCGCGCCGAGAAAGACAGGAACGAGGAAGGTGCACATGAACGAATAGGTGTGATGAAGGGGGAGGATCGAGAGTACGTTGTCTCCACGCGTCACAATCCCCGCGCTTATCGCCGCCTCAGCATCGGAACAGAAATTCCGGTGTGACAGCATCACCCCTTTCGGGTTTCCCGTCGTTCCCGAGGTGTATAGGATGGATGCCAGATCCTCCTCTGAGATCTTTTTTCTATCCTCACCAAATGGAGACGGACGAAGGCGCTGGGAAGTGTCACCGGCGATGCCGCACTCTTCCCGAAACTCGTCTGAATCCAGGTTCATCGTCTTGACCGTGACCCTCACATTTTCCGCTGTTTTCTCGCTCTGAAATAAAAAGACTGCCCTGGAGTCTAAAAGGAGGTTCCCCACCTCATCAGGCCCGAGCTGCGCGTCTATGGGGACAGCCACCCCACCCGCCATGAGGATTCCAAGATACGAGACACACCACTCAAACCTATTTTCTGAGAGAATCGCTACTCTGTCGCCGTTCTTAATCCCGGTCTTCATCAGATGCGATGCTATCCCCTCCGTGCACTTCAGGAAATCTCTGTAGGTGACTGTTTTCCAGGAGCCGTCAAAATATGCGAAGGCTATATCGTCGGAATAAAGTTCTGCAGAGTTCAGGAACCGGCCTATTATGGTGTCACCTTTCAAAGTTTAACCCGGAAGTCAATGGTGACGGACATGTGTCAGGAGAGATGAAGAACGGGCAACGGAGACGATGTAAAATTCGGAGGCCTGCTGCTGCCTCTCATCTGCTGATGCTCACCGGTTTGGTTTACCCAGAATCGACTTGATCTCATCTATCGCTTCCGTTGCGATCCGCCTCACTTCGTCATGCTCATCATGCAGGGCCTCAGACAAGAAAGGGATGGCCTCGCGGTTGCCGGTAATCCCCAGGAGATAGGCGGCATCGCCCCTGATGGTGGGGTTTTCGTTGTCGAGGAGAGCGACAATGGAAGGGATTGAAAGCGCGATATTCCCCGCGTCTTCCTCGGCAAGGGTCTCGAAAAGGGCCGAAATGCCGAGCCTGACACGCATTCTCTCATCTTTCATGAGGTCGCCGATCAGGGGATAGAGGCCCCTGTCGTGTTTGAACATGTCGACGATATTTTCGAGGAAGCCCTTTTCCATGTAATCGCCGATCATCGCCTTCATATCGAACGCATTCGTCATCGTAAAATAGCATACCACAAATAAAACCCTGTCAAGCGCGCTATGCCGGACCGGGCCGATCGGAAGGACGACGGAGTTCCAGAACCTCTGCGCCTTTCCCGATCAAGACGATGTCAGTCATGGCAATGAAGAGGCCGTGCTCCACCACGCCGGGCATGTGAGAGAGTTCACCCGCAAGCCCTGCAGGATCGGGAATCTCCCCGAAGCTGCAGTCCAGGATATGATGACCCTCATCCGTGACGAACTGCCGTCCTTTCCGGTCTTTTCGCACGGTAACGGAAGCGCCGAGCGCTTCGATGCGCCGGGCCAGCAGGGCCTGTGCGAAAGGTACGACCTCTACGGGCAGTGGAAAATTTCCGAGCGCCGGGACCTGCTTGCTCGCATCCGCGATGATAACCACTGTATGGGAGGCGCTGGCAACGATCTTCTCGCGCAGGAGGGCACCACCACCACCCTTAATGAGATTGAGAGCGGGGTCGATTTCATCGGCGCCGTCGATCGTCACATCGATCTCCGAACATTCGTCGAAGGTCGTCAGGGGGATACCGAGACCTGCCGCCAGGACCCGTGAGTTAACGGAGGTGGGGATGGCGCGGATTTTCAGGCCGGCCTGCACGAGTTCTCCCAGGAGGCGGATCGCGTGCGAGGCGGTAGAGCCGGTCCCGAGCCCCACTACATAGCCATCCCGGACGAAGGCGAGACTTCGTCCGGCCGCTGCCTGTTTTTCCCGTTCACTTGCCATTGCGGTTCGACGTTGCGCTGCCGGCATCGATATGCTCACGGACAGCGCTCGTGGCCTCTCATAATCTTCGGTACAGATAATAGTTGATATCTCGCGCGTATCACCTCTTTTTATCATACGGCGCGACGCCTGTCAAGGAGATACAGGTCCCTCATCACGGAACCGATTGGGATAGCGCTGATTGTGGTATACTTCAAAACCGTTACTGCCTTGACGAGAAGATTATCGGTCTGAAGGAAGGATCTGGAATGCGATGAGCAACGAACCGAATAAAGTCATTTACTCCATGGTCGGGGTGAGCAAATATTATGATAAGAAGCCGGTCTTGAAGGATATCTATCTCTCCTATTTCTATGGGGCGAAGATCGGAGTACTGGGCCTCAACGGATCAGGCAAGAGCTCGCTCCTCCGCATCCTTGCCGGCGCGGATAGAGAGTTCATCGGCGAGACCGTCCTCTCACCTGGTCACAGCGTGGGCTTCCTCGAACAGGAACCGCAGCTCGATGACAAGAAGAGCGTGCGGGATGTCGTCGAGGAGGGTGTTCAGGAGATCGTAGATGCGCTTCGGGAATATAACGGTATCAATGAAAGATTCGCAGAGCCGATGTCGGATGATGAGATGAACAAACTCATCGAACAGCAGGGAAAGGTGCAGGAGAAGCTCGATCTCCTCAATGCATGGGACCTTGATTCACGTCTCGAGATGGCGATGGACGCCCTGCGCTGTCCGCCGGCAGATACACCGGTCAAGGTCCTCTCGGGAGGGGAAAGGAGGCGTGTGGCGCTCTGCAGGCTCCTTCTCCAGAAACCGGATATCTTGCTCTTGGACGAGCCGACCAACCACCTCGATGCCGAGACCGTTGCATGGCTCGAGCGCCACCTGCAAGGCTATCCGGGCACCGTCATCGCCGTGACTCACGACCGGTATTTCCTCGACAATGTTGCCGGATGGATTCTCGAACTCGACAGGGGAGAGGGGATCCCCTGGAAGGGGAATTACTCCTCATGGCTCGCGCAGAAAAAGGACCGTCTGCGGAGGGAGGAGAAGGCCGAGGGCGAGCGGCAGAAGACCCTCCAGCGTGAGCTTGAATGGATACAGATGTCGCCCAAGGGACGCCATGCAAAGGCAAAGGCGCGCATCAATTCCTACGAAACGCTCCTCGGTCAGGACATCGAGAAGCGGTCAAAGGAACTCGAAATCTATATCCCGCCCGGACCCCGCCTGGGTCAGGTTGTGATTGATGCCGATTACGTGTCCAAGGCATACGGCGACAATATTCTCATGGAGGGGATGACCTTCTCTCTGCCACCGGGAGGAATCATCGGAGTCATCGGGCCGAACGGAGCAGGAAAGACGACGCTCTTCAGAATGATAACGGGCCAGGAAAAGCGCGATTCGGGGACGTTTCAAATAGGAGAGACCGTAAAGCTGGCTTATGTCGACCAGAGCAGGGATACCCTCGACCCGAACAAGACGATCTGGGAGGTGATTACCGGCGGTGAAGATTTCATTCAGCTCGGGAGGAGGCAGATCAACTCACGAGCGTACGTGGCTCGTTTTAACTTTTCCGGGTCCGATCAGCAGAAAAAGGTTTCGATGATCTCCGGGGGAGAGAGAAACCGCGTCCATCTCGCCCGGATGCTGAAGGAAGAGGCGAATGTCCTTCTCCTTGACGAACCGACGAATGACCTCGACGTCAACACCATGCGTGCCCTGGAAGAGGCGCTCGAGAATTTTGCGGGTTGCGCCGTCGTCATCAGCCATGACCGGTGGTTTCTCGACCGTGTTGCAACCCATATCCTTGCCTTTGAAGGAGACAGCAAGGTCGTATGGTTCGAAGGGAACTACTCAGAATATGAGGCAGACAGAAAGGCGCGTCTCGGCGCTGCAGCGGATCAGCCCCACCGCATTAAGTACAGGCATCTGTCGAGAGGCTAAGTACCCGGATTTCTCCCGGGGGATTTAGCCGGAGAACCTCCTTCAGCAATTCACTTCCCTGCAGACAGCCATTTCTATGAGGTGAAAACTGCTCTCCGGCGATATGGCTTCCCATGATGCCTGCGGGTGATCGACTGAATGAAGGATATTCTTATTGACGTCGTACAAGATGGTAATCAATTCCCTGTGTCTCTTCCTCAAACAATCTATTTCGGACAGGAAGCCGGTATAGTCGTAGGAGAGCGCCTGGTCTTCTCTGCCTTTAGCCATCAACTGGCTTCGCGCTTCGAGCAGGAAAGCACTCTCACTGTCTGGGACTATCTTGACCCAGAGACTTACCCTGTCGACGGACGGGTAAGCTATGCTCTGTCCATTGATGAAGACATCTTTTTTTAGAGAAATCCACCCTTCAGAATATTCTTCTGCGAATACATGGACTCCCACGACCAAGAGGATGCCGGTGAACGATATCGCCACGGTAAACGCCTGCAGTCTTCTCATAGTTCTCCTCCTTGCACTATGAACACTCGTTTTCCTTCTATTGCGTTCCTTCCTCTCCCTCACATATTGTGACAACCAAAACAGATGCTTTCATTCGGCATCCGGAGTTTGAACGGCGCGTCTTCGCCTGCCCTGGCAGGACCCGAAGAGATGACCCCCTTTTGATGGGGGTTATGACAGGTCGAACAGGTAATCCGGTCCCTATTGAGGAGTGGGAACGTCACTCCGTCTTCAGCCTGAACTTTCATCATATAATCGAGAGTCCGTTTTTTCGGCTTCACCAGGAAATGTCCCTTAAAGAAGCCGTCATTGGCCATGGGGGGATGGCACCTCCAGCAGAGGAAGGCCACATCAGCCTTGAAGGTCACCGTCACAGGACTGACCGTCTCGTCCGGAACAGCGGCATGACAGACGAGGCAGATAGGTTCCCCATCGATCTTTCTTATCGTGCCCTGCTCGTCCGTCATGCGATGCGGGTTTACACGGACGGTAAAGCCCTTGTCATGACAGAGAAAACAGATCTCTGTTCTCGACGCATAGGGCCCTCCTCGCAGGAGCATCGGCCTCCCCGTGCCACCCTGTTCCCCGTGCACCTTATGACACGTGAGACACTTGATCTCTCCATCAAAAAGAGGAAAGGATTCGCGGCCCGCATTCATGAATGTACTCTTCGGTACGAAATTTACCGGATGGTGGTTATCGCTGTAATGATGGCAATCGAGACAGCTGGAAGAGGGCTCTACCCCTTCCGGGAATAGATTGGTTCCAGAGATCTCCTGCGGTGATATTCTGTGGCAGGATACGCAGGAGGCGTGATTCTTATCTGTGACGATATCAGAGGCGCAGACATTTTGATCCTTTAGGAACGGGAGAAATACGAGCAGGAATAACAAGAATATCGCATGCCACCTGAGAGCACTCTTCCCTGTTGCTTTCATGCTTACCTCCCCTAATGGAAAATTTGGTCACAAATTCGTGATCCTTATAGTCTCTTTTTTCCGTCTCTGCTTCAGCGAAACGGGATTTGTTCGGGAACAGGCTAGAGAATAGCACGCATTTATGAAAAGGAAATGAAAGTCTCATTAAGTTATATTCATGATTCAGCTTCTTCGTGTCGGTTCCATAATGTAGTAAAATAGAAATCGCCGAGCCCGGATCTGAGCGATTCTTAATAGTTGGGACCGGGTGATCGCTGTGAACGAAAAGAAGTTACGTAAGGTGATACGGGTGAACATCAGTGATTTCCTCCTCATATAGGAATGACTTCCTCTATGTTGCATTGCGGCCCGACATAAGCAGGGGCGAGGGCGTCCTGATCTATTGTTCAGGCGTCAACGTTTCCCGCTTTGGACCGATTACCAGGGGGCGGCATGGTATCGGTTCAAATCCTTCCGTGAGGGGGCTGCAACTGGTAAATCTCGGCGTGAGGGACCTGGCGCTTTCAAAAGGAGCGACTCCGAAGGCTGTTCGGGGAAATGTCTGTGGAGGAATTGTCCCGACAGGGGATACCTGGTACACCGAGGCCCTGTTGCTCGAAAATGCGCCCGTGTTGTCTCTCGACGAGATAATCGATTATGCGGTAACAAACCTCGTCAGGAAAATCTTCAAGGCTTCAATGCTCGATCTCCACCTGCCCGATAAACCCTTCCAGCCGGATGAACTTCAAGTCTTTCTTGAGGACCTCTGCAAGAAATACGGCGGGCTGTAATCTGATATAATACATAACGTAACCGCTTCTGACGGACTTCGGGATCTCTCCCTTTTTTTACGGGTCTTTTGAGGGGAGGATCCGATGTATTGTTGAAGGCGTGAGGCATGAGAGGTTGTCCCATTCCCCCTGTGATGCGGAGACGAGAAGATGAAGAGATCATGACCGGTTTCAGGATGCTCCGGACGCGTCAATTAATCGCTCTCTCGGTGACCCTGGTCCTCCTTGTACTTCTTGCTTTGCTCTATCGTCGCCCGGATCTCTTCGGAGAATTTTCAAAAGGTGCGATCGATACTGCGCAGATTGTACTCATCATGGCGTTTATCGCGTTCAGCGTCTTTAACTGGAGATGCCCTGCATGCAAGAAATATCTGGGCTCAGATATCAGCAGACGCACATGCAGACGGTGCGGGGCCAGATTGCGATAATCCGCGTTTGCCGTTATTCCTGCAGCTGAGAGAGGAGGCGAATTTCTTGGGAGGAAGACAGAGAATAAAGTTCAGGAAACCACGCCCGCAAAAACCCTCGGGAGAGAGAACCGCAGCCGAAATCATCAGGGAATTGAAGGAGTCTCCCGCAAGTGCTTCGGGCTATAGGGAAGCGTCTCTGAAAATCCACGGCCTGATCTGCGCCAAATGCGGAAGAGAGTTCGATTTCAAGGACCGGAATCTCCTTACGGTCCACCATAAGGACGGGAATCACCGGAGCAATCCCCCTGACGGCTCTAACTGGGAGAATCTCTGTGTTTACTGCCATGAGGATGAGCACAGCCGGGGGCTTCTCGCGGATTATCTCAAGGGGAAAGGTGGCAATCCATGAACTCAAGCCGACGAAGCAACGCGCTCTTGGGTAGAGATGCGAAGAACAGTGTTGCTCAACTGTTGGGCGTTATGATAATCTTCTCTTAAGTCTGAAGAACGTGATTCTTGAAGGTGCCTATGCCATATCGAGCCTGGTTTCAATGTATCAACGAGCAGTGTAAAGCGATCTATCCACTGAACTCGATCATTTACCGTTGCAAGACCTGCGGCTCACTCCTCGAAGTGCAGCACGACATGAAGGCCCTTGCCCGCCGTGACGCCAAGGCTTGGATGAAGCTCTTCGAGGACCGCTACAAGTCGACCCAGTGGCCATACGGTTCGGGCGTGTGGGGCAAGAAGGAATGGATCCTCCCGAAGATCGAGGACGACAACATCGTTTCGCTCTATGAAGGCGGTACCAACCTCTTCTGGGCCGAGCGATTCGGCAAGATGATCGGCTGCGACAACCTCTGGATCAAACTATGCGGCAACTCCCACAGCGGGTCATTCAAGGACCTCGGTATGACGGTGCTTGTTTCGATGGTCAAGCAGATGATCAGTGAAGGTTCGCCGATCAAGGCCGTTGCCTGTGCCTCTACGGGTGATACGTCAGCTGCCCTGGCAGTCTACTGCGCTGCCGCGGGCATTCAGTCCGTCGTGTTGCTGCCCAGGGGAAAAATCTCGATAGCCCAGCTGGTGCAGCCCATCGCCAACGGCGCCCTCGTGTTGTCGCTGGACACTGACTTCGACGGCTGCATGCGCATCGTACAGGAGATTACCGAGGACGAGACGATCTACCTGGCTAATTCGATGAATTCGTTACGCATCGAGGGGCAGAAGACCGTTGGTATCGAGATTGTCCAGCAATTCGACTGGGAGGTTCCCGACGTGATTATCATTCCCGGCGGCAACCTTGGGAACGTCTCGGCTCTGGGCAGCGGGCTGCTCATGATGCGGGACCTTGATCTGATCGCCAGGCTGCCGAGAATCGTCGTTGCACAGGCCGAGCGTGCCAATCCTCTCTACCGCTCCTATCTCAAGAACTTCGAGACCTTCGAGCCGATGCACGCTGAAAAGACGCTCGCCAGCGCGATCCAGATCGGGAACCCTGTCAGTGTCCAGAAGGCGATACGCACGCTGAAGAAGTTCGACGGCATCGTCGCAGACGCGACCGAACAGGAACTGGCCGATGCCGCTGCGCTCGGCGATACCACGGGGATGTTCAACTGCCCGCACACCGGCGTTGCTCTCGCCGCGTTGATGAAGCTGATAAAAGCCGGCAAGATAGACAAGTCAGAGCACGTCGTAGTCATCTCGACCGCTCACGGTCTCAAGTTCACCGACTTTAAGGTCGGTTATCACGAGGGGTCACTCGGCTTCCCCTGCCGGTACGCCAACAAACCGATCGAGCTGCCGGCGCGGATGGACGCAATCAAGGAAGCCTTGCAGGACGCATTGAAGAAGAGGAGGAGCAGAAATGTCTAAGAGGAAGCCAAAAGATAAGAGCCGGAAACCGGCTACCCTCGGTGTCCACGGCACAGACCGCGTCCCCCATGCCCACTATGCGGTATCGATGCCGATCGTGCATACCTCCAATTACTACTTCAACAACACCGCCGAGGTCTACGAGTTCATGAAGGCCAAGAGCGAGGGACGGGTCATACGCGAGCACGAATACGGTCGCTACGGAAATCCGACCCAGACGGAATGCGAGCGGAAGCTGGCCGCCCTCGAAGGCGCCGAGCGCGCTGTGCTCTTCTCGACCGGTATGGCTGCCGTGATTCTGACCCTGATGACATACATGCGCCGGGACGGGCACATCATCTTCACGAATGACTGTTACCGGCAGACTCGCGACTTTGCGACGAACCTGCTCGCCGAGTTCGGCCTGCAGGTTTCACTCGTAGACCCCACCGCCAAGGCCATCGAAAAAGCGATCAGACCGAAGACCAACATCATCTTCACGGAGTCGCCTACGAACCCCTACCTCCGATGCCTGGACCTCCCTGCGGTAGTGAAGGTCGCCAAAGAGCATAATGTACTGACCGTCATCGACGCGACCCTCGCGACCCCGTACAACATCAAGCCGCTTGAGATGGGAGTGGATATCGTCGTCCATTCCGCCACGAAGTATCTCGGCGGGCATAATGACTTGCTGGCCGGTGTTGCACTCGGCAGGCGTGAACTGTTGAATGATCTCTACCGCATGCAACGGATGTTCGGTGCCACGCCGGGACCGCTCTCCTGCTTTTTGCTCGAACGGGGCCTGAAGACCTTTGCACTCCGCATGGCGCACCATAATACGGCCGGACTCGCCGTCGCGCGCATGCTCGAATCGCACCCGAAGATCGAGAAGGTATGGTATCCTGCCCTTCGGTCGCACCCGGATTACAATATTGTAAAAAAACAGATGAAGGGCTTCGGCAGCGTGGTCACTTTCCTTGTGAGGGGCGGCGACAGAGAGACGAGGAAATTCATCGACGGACTCGACCTTTTCCTGATCACGCCGAGCCTCGGCGGCAGCGAGAGCCTTGTCACGCAGATGGCGCCGATGTCCTTCTTCGATTATCCTGCCGAGTACCGCAGGGAGATCGGGATGGTGGACAATCTGGTCAGGCTCGCCCTGGGTCTCGAGGACGTAGACGACCTCATCGAGGACCTGATTCAGGCATTGGACGCAATCTGAAACGGCTCATTGGTTTGCGGAATCGGGAGCACCGCCCGAAAGCTTTTTCCCCATCGCCTTTACGATATCAGAGCGTGAAATAAGGCCGATGAGTCTTTCGTATTTGTCTACAACGGGCAGTCGTCGTATCCTGCGGCCGTCCATGATTCGCACGGCTTCGCTGATCTCGGTATCGAGATAGACGGTGATCGCCGGCGACGTCATGATATCTCCCACGAGATGTCCCATCTTCCGCTCGGGCAGAGGATGACCGACGATAGAACGCAATATTTCTTTAAAAGTGTGCGCCCTCCGCGATCCGACCATCGAAACGACGTCCGCTTCGGAGATTATGCCGACGACGCGGCTCTCTCTGTCGACGACGGGAAGACCGCTGATATTTTTTTCTGACAGGAGCTTCACCGCAAGGCTGATATCGTCGAACTTGCTGACTGAAAGGACATCGCGCGTCATCGCGTCCCGGACCCGCATCGAGGACGCACAACGCGCTTGCGCGTGTCTCAAGGCGACCGCGTATATCTTTTGGAGGTCCTCTGCCGTGAGGGTAACGCCGAGTTTCAGGTCCCTGACAGCAGCCGCGACATCTTCGTCGCAGATCTCATTCTGTATGCTCTCAAGTTCGTAGCTTTCCACAAAACCGCCCTTGGCAGAAATCACGTATACGTACATGATAATGACAGGAGCAGGAATATGCAAGGGGCTTATGCCCCATCTCTTTGCGTCTCGCCCGAGGAGATCTATTCCATTCTGCCGAAGAGCGAAAAAAAACGGCATGCGATGAAACTCATTCGATGCCGTTCAATCATTCGATTCAGCTGATTCTTTCATCGTGTACCTTCGGGCGCCACGAATCGAGGTAGTCTTTTGTGACCTCTTTTATGTCGTGATCTCTCTTGGCATGTTCAGAAGCCTTCTTAAGAACTTCGTCTACGGTTCTTCCCCGCGCTTGAAAGGCGCAGTTGACGCCTATATCTTTGCAGGACAATACTTTCATGATTGCCTCCTTTCTAACGCTACGTCTCAGGGAAAGCTCCCTCTTTGAATTCCCCTTCCCGTTTATGCTCTCAGACAACTTTCTTGAGGAGTCTTCTCACCGAATCCTCCTCATCGCGGAGAGCAGCGCGCCATTCGCGACTATCGGTTTTTGCCTTTTCACCCTCAAGCTCCACTTCGAGAACTTCAAGGGCACGCCTAAGCGTCTCTCTTTCTTTCTGGTCTAATTCGAGTAACATCGTATTCACCTCATTTTGTCGACCCAATAAGCTGCCCCTCTGTTGAAGGTCCGAATATTCGTATTCATCACTCCTGATTTCATGCTACAACTGCGCATGCATTTGCGCAATCATGAAACTTTGATGAGGATATTCGTTTATTGACAAGATGTGGGCAGAAATTTGCAAATACTAAGGAATGCTTCTCTTATTTTCTTTCTACTTCCTTTATCTCGGTTTTACACGAATAGTGTTCATAGCAACGCAATAGCTGCCTTGGGAACTTTCCAATTTTTATGGTATATTTGACTATTAGGTGATTCCATCCTGAATCCGGATGGAGCGGGAATTGCCCTGTAGGTAAGTGTCATGGCGAACAGCGAGATTTATGAGGCGATCATTGTCGGAGGGGGTCCTGCGGGACTCGCGGCGGGCCTCTATTGCAAGAGGGCTGCGCTGAAAACGGTCCTTTTCGAGAAAGGCTTGATCGGCGGTCAGATCGCGATATCAAAAGATGTCGAGAACTACCCGGGCCTGGAGGGTATAACCGGATTCGACCTTGCTGAGAAGCTCGTCCATCAGGCTCAGTCATTCGGGTTGAACATAATCCAGGAGGAGGTCGAGACGGTAAATGCAGGCGCCGGTCTGCATTCGGTCCGGCTTGCGAACGGTGATCTGCTCGAGACCGTAGCCCTCATACTCGCGCCGGGCGGCTCGGTGAGGAAACTCGGTATCCCCGGTGAAGCAGAATACCTCGGCATCGGCGTTTCCTACTGCGCAACCTGTGACGGGTTCTTCTTCAGAGATAAGACCGTTGTTGTTGTCGGCGGGGGCGACACCGCAGTCGAGGAGGCGCTGTACCTGTCGAAACTCACGAGGAAGGTCTACCTCGTTCACAGGGGAAATGCGCTCCGCGCGAGCAAAATACTTCAGGGTCGCCTGATGAGCGAGCGTGGTATAGAAATCATCTGGAATACGACCCTTACCGCGATCAAGGGTGACGGAAAATCCGTTGGCGCCGTTGCGTTCAAGAATGTCCTCACCGGGGAAACGGGAGAATTCGAGACGGAGGGAGTCTTCATCTTTATTGGTTATTCACCGAATAATCAGTTGATCCCCCCTCAAGTTATGATGAACGAAAGGGGTTTCGTAATTACGGACGATACGTGTGCTACGAACGTTCCCGGCATCTTTGCCGCCGGTGACTTGCGACAGAAGTTTGCGAACCAGATCGTCGTTGCTGCGGCTGACGGATGTATTGCAGCACTGGCTGCAGCGCATTATGTGGAGCTTCAGAAGGCCGGAACCAAGTCGTCCTGATGCGGCAGGCGGAACCGTCTTAAGAACGTAGGCGCTGCCGACCGCTCACAAAAGGATTGCCTCGCTCATAGAAGCGAAGCATGCGGTCGGCGGCCCGTGTGATGCCGATGCGTTCACTCCTCCCAATGGGGCCGGATTCTCTCACTTCTCTTCCGAGCCGGAGCGGCCCGCCTGCACAGAGGTCGGCACCGTCATATCGTTTATCAATACCCATCGCCGAGGCGAGTCTGCCCGGGCCCCTGGCGAGGTCGAGCACCCTTCTTGTGCGGCGATGGCGCACCATTAACGTGATTCCATCGAGAGGTTCGAGTGCACGCAAAAGCACCCCGGCGCCAATACCGTCCAGCTCGCTCGAAATGTTGAGAAGATACGAGGTTCCGTATGCGAGGTGGACGTAGGCATGTCCTCGAGCGAGATAGAGAGACCGATTGCCCTTTGTTGGTCCGCGAAAGGCGTGTCCGCTCGGATCACCGACCGGATATGCCTCCGTCTCGACAATACGTCCCATCAACCTCTCCACGGGGAGGTCATGGATAAGCGTCTTGCCGATGAGATACCGAGCGAGTTCGACAGTATCGATGGGCAGTTCCTTACGATGAAGACGACGGATGACTGAGTCCACGGTATCTGAAGCAGCCCGTCGTATGGTCGTTCACCATTCCGACCGCCTGCATGAAGGCGTAACAGATAATCGGACCGACAAAGGCAAACCCCCGCTTCGAAAGGTCCATGCTCATGGCATCTGATTCAGGTGTTCTTGAGGGAACTTCCTTCGCGATCCTCCACGAGTTCACCTTCGGTTTGCCGCCCGTAAACTGCCAGATGTACGCGTCGAAGCTCCCGTACTCCTTCTGAACCCTGAGATAGGCCCGGGCATTCCAGATGGCTGCATTGATCTTCAGTCTGTTCCTGATTATCCCCTCGTCTTTCATCAACGATTCGACTTTTCTTTCATCGTAACGAGAGATCATCTTTGCATCAAATCCATCAAAGACATGCCGGTAATGTTCTCTCTTCCTGAGGATGATAGGCCAACGCAACCCGGCCTGCACCCCCTCCAACAGCAGGAATTCGAAGAGCTTTCTCTCATCGTGGAGAGGCACCCCCCATTCCCTGTCATGGTACTTCTTGACGAGTTCGTCATCGGTAACCCATCTGCATCTGGTCTTCAGAACCATCGCATCATCCCGTAGACCGCTTCCTGAAAAGTTCAGAAGGTAGGTCGATCGCCCCTTGAGAGGGCAGACGCAACCCTCGATAAATAGCTACGAAGAGGTTTGACTTCATAGATTATTCGGTCTCTCTCCTGTCACGGACTCTGATTAAAGTCTATCTCAAAGAAACCGCTTGTCAATGGAGGAGCTACCCGTGGAGGCCAAAAGGGGAGAGGAGACTCGCTTATCTACGTCCCATCTCCAAGAGAAAAAAGCGATTCCGGTATAATAAACTGGAGGAGAAATGCAAAAGCCAGTACATGGGAAGACGGGTATTTCGCCCTATATCACGCCGGAAGGCCAAAGTCGATTACAAGAGGAGCTCTCCCATTTATGGAAGCATAAACGGCCCCAGGTTACTCAGGCTGTTGCTGATGCCGCTGCGATGGGCGATCGTTCGGAGAACGCTGAGTACATTTATGGTAAGAAGCAACTGCGGCAGATCGATTCCCGCATACGGTTTCTCACAAGGAGGTTGAGCGAGCTGATCGTCGTTGACAGGATACCCGATGACACCTCAAGGGTATTCTTCGGTGCTTGGGTTGAAATTGAGGACACCGATGGAAATGTATTCCGATATCGCATTGTCGGTCCTGATGAATTCGATCCTGAAAAGGGGTTTATCAGCATCGACTCACCTATGGCCAGAGCGTTGTTACGGCGGAAGGAGGGCGATGAGGTCGTCGTGAACGTCCAGAACAGCACCAGCGCCTTTGTCGTGCTTTCCGTCCGGTATTGATTCTGCTCGCTTAACCTTTCGCAGTTCCTAGGTTGACCGTTCGAAATGGAGAAAAGCCTCTCTCGTTGTTCGTCATTCGCAGGATTTTTGTATCTTATGCGACAAAAAGAGCGTGACACATTCTGAGAATCGGGAGAACTTGACAGTATGAGGTTTCGCGATAGACTTGATCTAAGAGGTGAGGACAACCGGTCCGAGCCACGTTCCGAAGCAGCGAGCGGCCCGGAAAAACTGAAAGAGACAGCGAATATCGACCGCACAGACACAGGCAACAGGGAGACCCCGGCAGTCGTTCAGCAAAGGCTTCAGGCTGATGATTCCATAGCCATGCTATCGCCATCTTTGTTGAAAGCTTCCAAGCCCCGATTCTTGAAAGTAAAGAAGTGAAACGGGAGAGTTCTCTGTCTATGGTTCGGGAGCTTATGATCGAATTTGCCGATCGTACGGGACTCTTATCCGACAAGAAGCCTCCTCGTCGATACTTATGGACTGACGCCTTCGCAGTTTGCAACTTCCTTGAGCTCTATCATGATACAGGTGATGAGCACTATCGCCGCCTCGCGCTGAGCCTTGTCGATCAGGTCCATGCCATACTCGGCAGACACCGTGAAGACGACACGCGAAACGGCTGGATCAGCGGGCTCGGAGAGCAGGAAGGCAGACTGCATCCTACCATAGGCGGTTTGCGTATCGGTAAACAGATGAACGAGCGAAGGCCTTCCGATCCCTTTGATGAAGACCTGGAAAGGGACCGGGACGGGCAGTACTACCATTACCTGACGAAGTGGATGCATGCCCTGAATCGCGTCAGCCGGATCACGGGGGATGCAACGTACCTTACGTGGGCGATGGAGCTGGCGAAAACGGTCCATGCAAGGTTCACCTACGTCCCGTTGTCGCAACGGCAGAGACGTATGTACTGGAAGATGAGCATAGACCCTTCCTATCCTCTCGTGCCATCTATGGGTCACCATGATCCTCTCGACGGATATATCACTTACAACGAGCTTCAGGCTAGCGCGGGCGAAATTGCCGGAGGATCGACGTTGCCGGACCTCTCCGGCGAGATTGCCGATATGGCCGCTATCTGCAGAGGGAAAAGCTGGGCCACGGACGACCCCCTTGGAATAGGCGATGCCCTGTGCATTGCCTGCAAGGTGGTCCAGCTGTTCGCGAAGGGTCATTTTGAAGAAACCGACTTGTTCGAGAATTTATTGGATTCTTCCCTGGTCGGTTTGGAATCCTATGCCGGAAGGCATTTCCTGCAACTTCCCATTGAATACCGTCTCGCCTTTCGGGAGCTCGGACTATCGATCGGATTGCGCGCTGTCGAAAAGATGCGCGGATTGATGAGGAAAAGGCCGGATCTCTTCGATAGGGAACGCCGGATAGATTCGCGGGTTGAAACCCTGATGCGGCATGCGCCGATTACTGAAACCATCGAAACTCTCTGGCTCCAGGGCCCGAGCAGAGAAGCGAGGAGTTGGACTGCCCATCGCGATATCAATACGGTGATGTTGGCAACGAGCCTCGCCCCTGACGAGTATCTGACCCTTTGAGCAGAATCGATAAGGGAGAGGGAATCGCGCAGAAGGTCAGCAAACTGAGAGAAAAATTAGAGCGCCGTCAGGAGCAGAGAGGGTTCACCTCGCTCGATCTTTATCTTTACGTGAAGGCCTTTCAACTTGAGTCTGTAGTCGCCGGGGAGGGGAACAGACTTCCAGTCGAGCCGATCGAGGAGCGAATGGAGTTTCTCGGAAGTCGTGGCTCCCCAGATCTCTCTGAGACCTCCTTCGTCGTTGAAATAGAGCAAGACCTCGGCCGTGCCATCGCTCCCCCCTTCCGAGTAGTCAGTTTCGATACCCTTGTGGAGAGCTTTCTTGATAGACTCCGATGCAATTTCCGCAAAGGTCGAGGCGCGGAAAACAAAGGCGTGGTGGATCTGTGCGAGCCTCGTCATCTCCTGTCCCTGGGCGGCCATGTCCGCGGTAGTCGTCGGAGAAGTTTCGGGACCCTTCGCCGGTTCGGTGATTGACTGGGGTTTTCCCTCATCGTTCACTTCCTTATCTGCCGGGAGCTCGGTCTCGACGGCTCTTTCTTCGGCTGCCTCCGCTGGCTTGGCGGTCTTGATCTGCGCGTCGGTTCTTGTCTGACTGGCGTCCGTCGTCAGCCCCGGGTTGTCCTCGTAAAGTGCAACCGTTAGGGCCGGAGGCGCTTTCGGATGAAACTGCGAGACTGCTGCGAGAAGCAGTACCGCGATGAGATGGACGAAGACCGAAGAAATGCACTGTTCCTTGATATTCATGACTATTATTTTACACTGGGAGGGTCTACAAAAACCACTCGCAAAAAGAGTACGCGAAAATGCGAGTGAAGCTTCAAACCCCTGAATCCTTCCGAACGTTGGGCTTCTCATTTATTTGACGGGAAGAGGCAAGAGTTCTGAAGAGGATGTTTGTACCCTCCCCGATTTCTGATAGACTTTAGACAGAGCCTATATTGATCTCGGGCAAACGGATGCAAGGGAAGGAGGATTTCATGGAAAAGATATTGCCTGTACTCTTTATTTTTTCGCTGGTCGTAACGGCTGGAGGTTTTGCGGCAAAGCAGGATATCGAAGGGAAGGCGGTGAGCTACAGCGCGCAGGGGGTGGTGATGAAGGGTTACCTTGCCTACGATAAGGGTATTTCGGGCAGGAGACCCGGTGTCCTTGTCGTTCACGAATGGTGGGGACTGAACGACTATACCCGTAAGCGTGCGAGGATGCTTGCAGAGATGGGCTATACCGCCCTCGCTCTCGACATGTATGGCGGGGGGAAGCAGGCGATTCATCCTGATGACGCGGGGAAATTCTCATCGGAGCTCATGAAGAACTTTGACGTCGCAAAGGCCCGGTTTATGGCAGCTCTCGATTTTCTCAAGCAACAGCCGACGGTTGACCCTCTTCGAATCGCTGCCATTGGATATTGCTTCGGAGGAGGGGTGGTGCTGAACATGGCACGGGAGGGCGTTGACCTGAAAGGGGTCGCGAGTTTCCACGGTGGCCTCAACGCAGTGAAACCAGCCCAGCCCGGAGCGGTGAAGGCCAAAGTCCTTGTGCTGCACGGAGCGGATGACAAGTTCATCACGCCCGAGCAGATTGACGCGTTCAAAAACGAGATGAAGAATGCCGGAGTTGATTATCGGTTCATCGCTTATCCGGGAGCGATCCACGGCTTCACGAACCCCGAAGCAGATGAATACGCGAAGAAGTTTAATCTCCCGCTCGGCTATAACGCAGAAGCCGACAGGAAGTCGTGGGAGGAGCTTGAGAAGTTTCTCTCGACAATATTCGAGAAATAGTCTGAGATAGGATTGCCTATGGTGCCTCTGCGGAGATTAATACGAGGTCCAGCGTTGCACCGGATGCGGACTTTTCAGGGTAGTGCTGTGTCACGAGCGTCTTGAATCCGGCTGCAGAGACGCGTACGTGAATGTGAGGGGGCCTGTCATTGTAATGACCAGGGTAGTCGCTCTCGAAGCGGAATGCTCCGGCATTGTCTGCATAGACCGTTGCCCGGTGATTGTCATCATACTTCCCGTCAGGTCCGGCAAGCCAGAATTCAATATTCGCGCCTCTGATCGGGGAGCAGTCCCTCGATGACCGGACGACACCGTTCAAGACGTATCCCCTTCCGACGCTCGATCGCACCGGGGCACCGGCCTTGTAAAAAGGTCCGAGCATATCGGGTTCCGTCGGCTTGCAGGTTTCTGCTTGGGCAAGCGAGAAGACCGCCGTGAGCAAGACGGGGAAGAAAAGGAAGATTTTCACAATATATCTCATACCATGTCTTAACAATACATCAGATTTTTTCTCTCACCAATACCGACGAACAGGGAAGTCCGGCCTCCTCCCAGAAAAAAA
Organism: Thermodesulfovibrionales bacterium; assembly: GCA_035622735.1. Taxonomy (NCBI): domain Bacteria; kingdom Pseudomonadati; phylum Nitrospirota; class Thermodesulfovibrionia; order Thermodesulfovibrionales; species Thermodesulfovibrionales bacterium. Next base: position 34,723 of record DASPUT010000023.1, read on the forward strand.
CTATTTGAGGTTTTCATCGTATTTGTCTCCCAATTTCGTCCGGTGGTCATGGGTTCCACAGATACATGAATTGCGTCCCTGAAGGCACCGGGAAGTCCTCCGCATTTATGGAGATAAGGTTGACGACTTGCGGGCCGGACGGTGGCGTTTCGGAATATATCGTCGACTTGAAGGCCTTGGGGCGGACATAGGTTATGACCCTGGCATGTTCGATATTGAGCGCCGTCTTCATGCCGTTTATCGTTTCATCCAGATAAGCGACCTGGTCGATGAGTCTTGCATCGAAGGCCTCTCCCGCCGTGAATATGCGGCCGTCGGCAAGGACCCGCACCTCCTGTTCCGTCAGAAGTTTCTGCCTGTTCGCATAGACCACCTCGACGAAGCGGGCGTAAAGTTTATCGATGATGTCCTGAAACATCTTCTTCTCTTCAGCCGTGGTCGGGCGGAAAGGAGACCAGAAGTCCTTCTTGGCCCCCGATTTGAACGTCTCTTCGGAGACCCCTATCTTTGAGAGAAGCCCCTCTACATTGAACTTCATGGCAACAACACCTATGCTGCCTGTTATCGCGGTGGGACTCGCGACGATACGATCAGAAGCGGCTGCCACATAATAGCCCCCTGATGCGCCAAGCTCCATGATGAAAGCAGTTACGGGTATTTTTCTTCTCTCCCTGAAACTCATGATCTCATGATAGATCGTGTCGCTTGCGGAAACGGTACCACCGGGCGAATTGACCCTTACGATCACTCCTGCGATGTCAGGGTCCGCCTCTGCCTTGAGGAGCGCCTCCCTGAAAGAAGCGACTTTCGAGGGTCGCGTTCCATGGAGGAGACTATCCCTCTCCTCCTTAAAGGAGATCACGCCATCCAGATCCACCAGGAGTATTTTCTGTTTTCCGTCGCCTTCAAGCACCTTTTCATCGAGAGGTTTTGTCTCGGGCAGAAGCGACACCGCGCACCCCGAAAGGACCAAGAGGGAAAGGACAAAGAGAAGTGCATTTCTTTTCATCTCCGACTCCTTAACCGAGCGGCATCAAGAATAGAATAGATATATAAATTATAGCAGAGAAGAGGGCAGATCGTTATATTTCCCGTACCGTCGACGGCTAGGCGGTGCCGAGCGGCGATCGGAAGTCATTGCCGGGGAGGAACCCTGTTCGGAACGATGCGGTAAATCCTGTCGTCTCCCGGCAGCGGATGTCCCCTTCCGTCCCTGTTGTTTGTGAGAAAGTAGAGAGCTCCGTCAGGCCCTTCGACCACGTCCCGTAACCTTCCGTATTTCCCTTCATTGTAGTTACGGGCAAACCATCTCTCGATTCTTGCGGGTCTTTCCCCGTTCCCTTCGAATTGTATCCGTATGAGGGCCTGGCTCTTCAGCGTAGCAACAAAAAGGTTGCCCCTGAGAGAATTGAGGAGATGTCCTTTATAAAATGTTATGCCTGAAGGCGGGGTAGTCTTTTTCCAAACGATGATAGGGTCGAGATAGGGTTTCTTGCCCGGTGCGCCGATCACCTCCGGCCAGCCGTAATTTCCGCCTTTCACGATCACATTAATTTCGTCATTCGCAAAATGTCCGAATTCACCTGAGGGCCCGTGCTCTGATTCGAAGAGTCTTCCTGTGCCGGGTTGCCACGCGATGCCCTGTGGGTTCCTGTTGCCGTAAGAATAAACGGGAGAGTCTTTGAAGGGGTTATCGGCAGGGACTGCTCCTTCGGGAGTCACCCGCAATATCTTTCCGCCAAGGGAAGACAGGTCCTGAGAGAGGTCTGCCTGAAAGGTCTCGCCCGTCGTGATGTAGAGCATTCCGTCTGGACCGAAGGCTATCCTTCCCCCGTCGTGAAACCTGCCGCCCGGGATATTGTCGATCACGACCCTGTCGAATGTCCCCGTATCACCGTCGTCCTTGAGTCTTATGACCCTGTTGCAAAGCCTTCCATCTTTTTCATAGGTATGCATGGCATAGACATAGGGCTGTCGGGGGAATTCCGGATGGAGTGCGAGCCCCATGAGTCCCCCTTCGCCGATAGCGGCGACATTGAGCGTCGCATATGCCTTTTCCCGAACCTTGCCGTTCTTGATGAGCCTCACTGTCCCCGGCCTTTCGCTCACGAGCGCTTTCTCATCACTCAGAAAGACGAGGGACCACGGTACGTCGAGATCTTTAACCCACGTCTCGACGTTTACGCGATCTCCATTTATCAGGAAGACGTCCTCTATCTTTTGGGGTTTATCTCCCTCTATCTGAGAACATGAGCCGACAGTGGCGATAAGATGGAGAAAGGCTACGATTAGTAATATCCTCTTCATGCGGACTACCTTATCTCATCTTATCATACTCCACGACCGGTAACGATACCAGTTTCTTGAGGGCCCCGAACCCGTCATTTGTCGGCGTTAAGCCCCTGCGTTGTCACACTGACAGATGAGACCGTGGAAATGACATTCTTTATCCGTCTCCGTAATGGCGCTTCGATTGACAGCACCGTTAATGCCTGATAAACTTTTGTCACACCATGGAGAGGTTCGCCTCTATCGAAAAAAATGAGTTCTTGAGGAGGAATAATGGTAAAGAAAAAGACTGTGAAGAAAGTTCTGAAGAAAGCAGTGAAACAGGCTAAAGGAGTAGAAAAGAAGATAGTAAAGAAAGTCGTGAAGAAGGCAAAGGAGATCGAGAAAAAAGTCTCGAAGCGGATCTCGTCGACGGCAAAGACAGTCAGGAAGAAGGTTCTTTAATAAATACCAGAATCCACATGTCGGTTTTTTTTCTCGGATCCGCTGACTCTCCTCACGAGAGCGGCGACTACTAGCGTAGTTTGCGAACTTCATTCAAAAGATAACTTATTTCCGTATTGATTATTTCCGAGATATCTTCCAGAAAGTTACGCGATACCTTTCTTCTGGTAAAGACCGATGCTCTTTCTCATAGTGATGTCCCTTTTCATTTCTGAAAAAGGACATCATATGTGAACAGGCTGTTAACCGATGCTTACTGTTCAAATCGGACAGCAGCAAAACGAGAACACCCGCCTTTGACAGATATTGACTCTTTCTTTAAAGCGCTCAAAAGGCTTTGGGCTCCGTTGTTTTTGACATCATTTTTTACGACGATATCAGCTGGCCTCACATCCCTGCCGTAGTAGGCGCTGTTTAGACCGTCCCGGACAGCGACAACCGATCCTTCCAGGTTGAGTCCCGCATAGAGTCCCTTGGCCTTTGCAAAGGAGATGAAATCAGCCGTTACATTGGCCTTTGCGCCTGCACCTACCGGTCCAAGGGCAATAGAGGTGTCACCTCCAAGCTTCACCGACGATGACAGCAATGAATCAATGGCGCTCTTGCTCATCGCCATCATTATCACCTCTGCTGACTGGGCTCCTATCTGGAGGCCGAACGTGCCTGAACCGATCGTATAAAACGCTGGGTTCATCCAGCTGCAGCTCTTCTCATCCCTGACAACGAGAACTCCTGTACCGCCCGAACCGCCAAAGATAAACCCTGCCTTAAGAACCTGTGGAAATATCAGGAGTCCTCGCGCCCTCCCCAGGTTTTCGTGAAGCCATGTGTAGTTCTTATCATGCATAAAGTCATCAAAAGTCACCTTGGCTCTATCAACCACGGCCTGTGCATCACTCATATCCGATGCGACTGCCGGGGCAAGTCCCATTATCATTACGCCTGCCATAGCAACCAAGGCTACAAGCAAAGTTGTCATATATATTTTTTTGTCTTTCATATCAATTGTCCCCATTTCCTTACCACTCAACTGCCCGTGTTGCGAAGACTCCAAAAGGGAATACGAAAACTGCTCCCTCTCTTAACTATATGTTACATCTCAATTGACTATTTAGCAACGAAGCAACATACTGAAAATAATATGTTTTAAACAACTTAAGTAGGGGTCTTACCTCTCAAGTCCGCCGATTATTTCTCGGGTGTCAGATCGTGCAACTGGTCAGGATTTCTGCCTTGAAATCTGAACACCAGGTTGAGCGGGCCTGCAATAGAGACTGCCCTCCCAAGAATGAGTATCTGGATGGGATATCCTCTCGAAGCGGGAGGTAGACTATGTCATTAGTGTCGAATCGTCGCTGTTTCGGGCGAGGTTCAGTTGCAAGGACTCATTAATCCGCCCTTGCTCAATGAATCCCTGTCCAGCACCGCTATTACTTCCAGTTGTGGGGAACTCCTTTGTCTGCCTTCCTCAGCGGCAGCGTAATCACAAATCTGCAGCCTTTGCCGGGTTCGCTTTCCGCCATCATGGTTCCATTAAGCTTCCGAATAATGCGATAGCTGACCGCAAGACCGAGGCCTGTCCCCATTTCGTTTGCAGTCTGAAGCGGATCGAATATCCTGTTAAGAACCTCGGGGGTGATGCCGGGCCCGGTATCTTCGAAATCGACGACAACGTTATCATTATCCCTTCTGCTTCGTATGGTGAGAGTCCCCCCATGCGGCATTGCGTCAGAGGCATGCAGTATGACATTTACGAAAACCTGGCGGAGTTGGTTGCTGTCAGTGGCGATTTCCGGTATAGCGGGCGAGAGGTCCTTCATGATGGTGATGTCCTGCACTCGCTTATCATAATTCATGAGGGCAAGGGAATCCTCTATAAGGTTATTCACCCTTGCGGGCTTGAGTTCCAGCGGCGGCATCTTTGAAAAACTGGAAAGTTGCTTCAGGATGTCCGCGATTCTCTTCATGTGCGAATATATGGTCTCAATGGTCTCTCTCTTCAGCTCGTCATTTTCCATTTCCCTCAGCATCTGTACAAAACCGAAAACTGATGTCAAAGGATTTCCTATTTCCTGAGCTATGCCGGAAGTCAGTCGTTCGAGAGCTGACAGCTTCTCGGAGTGAATCAATTGCTCTTCGCTCCTTCTCATCTCTGTCACATCCTGTAGCAGCTTGATATACCCCTCTATTGAGCCGTCCTCGGCCTTAACAGGAGCTGTGGTCATCTGATAATATCTGTCGCTTCTTCCAAAAAGATTCGATATGATTTCCGTCTGTAATCCATGCTCTTCATAGGAGCTGACGACGGTGTAGTCGGAACAAATTTCCTCGCAGGACTTTCCTGAAATATCCCTGCCCGCAATATCCTTCATGGTCTGGTTTATCCATTGTATCTTGCCCCGGGCGTCGAGGAGGAGAAGGCCGCTTCCCAGGGCGCTTACGACGGTATGGAGCTTTTCTTTCTCCGTCGAGAGTTCTTTTGTTCTCAGATCGACTTTATGCTCCAGTTCTTCAGCCTTTGCTTTTTTCCGGAAAAAGACGATGAGAATTACGGACGTGAACCCCATGGTGAGGACGATGAACATAACAAACAGCGAATAAACCTTCATCGATTTCCCTATGAGCATGGTGACCTCGGTATAGGGAGCCGACACGGCGACAATCCACTTTGCACTTCCGACAGATAAGGTGGAAAAGGCGAGAATCTTGTCTTCACCTGATGGTGCCACGTACCTTCCATGGAAGTCTCCGCTCCCCTCGATGATCTTCTTTTCCGCATCAAAAGACTTGTGGCAGGTAAAACACGAAGAATCGGTTTGGTAGAGATTCTTGCCCATCATATCCGCCTGAGTCGGATGGTAAATGAGACCCCCCTTATTATCCATCATCCATGCATATCCCCGCGAGCCTGATTTTATCGGGCTGAGGAACATCGTGGCGATATCCTGCAAGTCGATGAAGACCATGAGCGCACCGGTGAGGGAGCCGGAACGACATACGGGCGCGGTGAGACGCAGCCTCTTTGAACCTTGCTCAATCGCTATTTCATCCTGGCAACCGCTTTGCACCGCTTTTGCGAAATACTTGTCGTCCAATTCCTGAATCGCCATGGTCCCCCGGGTAAAGCGTATCTTCCCTTCACTATCCAGGAACACGACCCGCCTTTTTATGTCACCGATATGCCTGCAAACGGCGTCAGTAAGCAAGCGAAAATCGGCTTCCTTGGGTACATTCATCACCGCCGCGAACTGCGCGACATGAAGTATATCCTCTTTTATCACGCTCAGATAGCTCTCAATGCGTAATGCTTCCGTTTTTGCGAGGAGGAGTTGCTGGTGGTTGAACTGTTCGGCCATTTCCATTTTAAGCGACCGCTGAAAATGGATATTCAGGGTCAAAAGTGCCAGAATAATAGCAGCAAATATCCCCACGATAAAACCATACTCTCTTAGCGCATGTCTCACATTCATTGCTCCATCCCCAGCGTCTTCAGTTTCTTCCAGAGCGTAACCCTGCTGATACCGAGATTTTTTGCCGCAAGGGTCTTATTGCCCTTATAGAGCGCAAGGGTTGCGCGGATTTTTTCAGGATCAATGCGGGTTTCGCCCCCATCTGCTTTCTTCTCATAGACAAGATAGTCCGGCAGGTCCGAAACTTGAATCGTATCAGTTTTACACGTAACGACGCTATGCTCCAAGGCATTGATGAGTCTGCGCACGTTCCCCGGCCACGGGAAATTTATTAAGATTTCCATGGCCGGAGGGCTGATGCTCGTGATCTCCTTGTTGTTTATCGAAGATATCTTTTTCAGGTAGTGGAAGGCAATGAGAGGGATATCTTCACTTCTTTCTCTCAACGAAGGCACCTTGATGGTAATGGAATTTATCCGATAAAGAAGATCTTCCCTGAACGTCCCCGATTGTATCAGGCTGGTCAAGTCTTTGTTCGTGGCCGATATGAGCCTGATGTTAACGGGGATTGGCTTATGGTCGCCCACTCGCTCCACCACTTTCTCTTCAAGAACCCGCAGGAGCTTTACCTGCATTGACATAGGCATGTCACCGATTTCATCAAGGAAAACGCTCCCGTCATGCGCTGCCTCGAATCTTCCCGTCCGGTCACTCACCGCTCCGGTGAAAGCTCCCTTCTTATGGCCGAAGAGCTCGCTTTCGAGGAGCTGTTCATTCAGTGCAGCACAGTTCATCTGCATGAAGGGCCCGTCCTTCCGTCTGCTCAGCTTGTGCAATGCACGAGCAACAAGGTTTTTCCCCGCCCCGCTCTCTCCGTATATCAGAACAGGGGCCTCGCTCATAGCGGCATTCCGAATATGTTCATATAATCTTTGCATGGGCACACTCTTACCCAGGAGTCCCATGAACCAGTATTCCTGTCTGAGCTCCTGCTTGAGGCCCTGCAGCTCCATCTCCTTTTTGTAAAGAGACGTTATATCCGTCATTGACTCGACCGTCCCTATGATCTCGCCATCCTCGTCTCTCAGCGTGACGACATTCTTCAAAAGGTGCACCCACCGACCATCCCCTGACCTTATCCGGCACTCCATGTTGTAGGCGACTCCGAATTCTTTGAGTTGTGTGTCCGTCTCACCTCCCGTTTTCTTCGGTTCCACTTCACAATGCAATATAGAAGTCTTTCCCCCTATGACGTCTTCTTTTCGATAACCGGTTATTTCTTCAGCTGCACGATTGAATAATACGATATTACCTTCATTATCTACTACCATGAGACCGTCTCTCAAGGTCTCAAAGACTTCAGGCAAAAATTGAGGGTTCTTCATTAATTTATCTAACATCATTGTTTAGGCAGTCCTAATATTACTCGCGCGGTGTTAACACCGTTAAAGTCTGATAATCATAATGTTAACGGATTAACGCTTATTTTTTCAATAAGATAATGGCACGTTTATGGCAACTTATTGATATAACAAGATAAATCAATTTATCAGAAATATGGCATGCGATTTGCTTGTTAATGTTAACGTAACGAGTTGCATGTAAGAAAAGTGAAATGAAGAAGAAGGAGGAAAAATGAAAAAGGTTTTAATAGCAGTGGACGGTACCAAAGCCTCGACTGCTGTGTTGTCAACTTTCTACAACTTAGTAAAGAAGCCCGAACACGTCATTTTGCTTCATGTCCAAAAGCTGCAGGGAAGGTCGTTGATGTTAGACATGCTAGGCGATGCTGAAATGTCTACCTTGAAAGAGTCTGTGGACGGTACGGAACACAAGGAAGCCCTTGACCTAAAGGCCGCTAAGATCCTGAATTACTATAAAGGCGAATTGGAGGATAGCGGCACAGCCAGCGTTACGACAAAAATACGGGCCGGCCATCCCGGCGATGAGATACTGAAGGTTGCGTCCGAAGAGAACGTTGACCTCATTCTCCTTGGTAATAGCGGGAGGAGTGGGCTTAACAGGGTCATTTCCGGCTCTGTAGCCCGTGAAGTACAGAAACAGACAAAAGTCCCGGTGCTCGTGGCAAAGAGACCGTCGACTTGCGAAGAACCATATAGTTGGAGGGATGCTTTCGCTTCCGTTTCTGTTACAGGCGCAATTGTTCTCGGCTTGTTTCTCTTGGGAACGTTTGTCGGAAGATAGCGATAATTCTATTTGTTGATAAGAAAAGGAGGAGATATGAAAAAGGTATTGATAGTGGTAGACGACACAAAGGGTTCAAAGGCAGTATTGTCGGTTTTCAAGAATTTGGTTCGGCCGCCTGAAGAGGTGTTGCTCCTTCATGTTCAGCGGCTGCAAGGGAAGTCGCTAATGATTGATATGCTCGGAGATGCCGAGCTCTCAACGCTGCGAGAGTCTCTCAAGGGCACCGAGTACAAGGAGAAGCTTGACAGGGAATCGGAGAAGATCCTCAAGTATTATAAGAAGGAATTTGAGGATGGTGGGTTAATCAGCGTAAAGACTTTGATCAGGGACGGCATCGCGGCCGACGAGATTCTGAAAGTTGCCGAGGAAGAGAAGGTTGATCTCGTTATAACCGGCGCGAATGGAAATAAGGGAATGTTGAGGCTTATCGCGGGGTCCCTGCCCAGCGAAGTGGAAAGAAGATCCAAGGTCCCGGTTCTTATCGGCAAAGAAGAGGGCTCGACCGAGGTCTATGGTCTGGAGGGAGCTGCAGCAAAGATATAGATAGTCGGGATAGTTTAGATGTCAATGCATTGCGCGATTGAAACGTCGCTGATAACGGTCAGTGGCGTTTCAATCGCTTACAATTGTCTCATCAGTTGCCTCATGTTCCGACAATTTCGTTGACAATTTGATGGTAAAGACGTTACTATTCGAAGACTAATTCATGAATGCTTATAATTCACGAATGCTTACGAAACAATGTTAACACCATCATTAACAAGCTGTTAATTCGTTGCAAAGGGGAGGAAAAGAAGACCGTGGAGAGATTTTCGGCATTTCCATTTCGGGAAGACTGTACGAATATTTTTTGGATGATGATCGGGAGGGATACGTATGCCATTCGGTAGTGGTATTTCGGCCTTGACAGCCATAATTCTTGGGACTGCGCTTGGATTTATTCTGCAGAGAGGGCGTTTCTGCCTCAATTCAGCATTCAGGGACATCATATTCATTCAGGACCTCACATTCTTTAGGGCATATCTGCTTTGCATTGCCGTCGCGATCGTAGGCACGAACGTTCTGGAAAGCGCCGGGCTCATATTCACGTACGACCAGGCAGCGGGGCATTTTGTTTCGACTCAACTGATGCGTCAGAATTTCGTTCCTATCGCCAATATCCTCGGCGGGTTCCTCTTTGGTCTCGGAATAGTTCTTGCCGGCGGATGTGCAAGCGGCATTGTCTACAGGTTAGGAGAGGGCCAGATCGGGGCATTCATCGCTATCGTCGGGTTCTTCCTCGGTATCGGTATGACAACGGACGGAATGCTCCGTCCCGTCCGTGACTACCTGAAAAGCTTCAAAGTTGAGGTCTTTGGGGTGACTAACCCAGCCATCTGGGATCTCTTCGGAGGAGGCACGGTAGCAAAATGGGGCACAATCGCAGTTTTTACTATAGTAATACTTGCATTTGTCTTTAAGGGAAAGCCCTCCTTCGGCAAGTCCGGCAAGGGCTATGCATGGGGACTGACCGGTATTCTTGTAGGGTTGTTGACCATACTCGCATGGGAGGTTTCTTCTGTCTTCGGGGGCACCCCGAGAGGTCTTGCCATAACCACCCCCTTGCGAGAGTTATTCTATTCGATGCTGACCAACAGTACAAATTCTCAATTCCGGGAATTCAGTTTCATCGGGATCTTTACGGGTACATGGGGCGTATTCTTTATTCTTGCCGTTCCTCTCGGCGCTTGGCTCAGTGCCAGGGGCCTCGAGGAGTTCAAGTGGAAGACGCCGCCTGCAAAGGAGATAATTACTGTCTTTTTTGGGAGTATCCTTATGGGCATAGGCGCGGTCATCGCCGGAGGCTGCAACCTCGGGCATGGTGTTACGGGAATGTCCACCATGTCGCTTGCCAGTTTGGTGGCGATTATTGCGATCATGCTTGGCAATTGGGTAATGGTCTATTTCAAGTTCATCAGGGCGACGGAATAAATTTAATACCGTGACGGGATCAAGGGGGCTACCTTCGTGATAAGAAGGTAGCCCTTTTTTGTTAATGAAATCGATATGATACTGCTGCATTCAATAAAGGGATTAGCTGCGGGAGGATGTGAGACTGTTGTCAAGATGCTCAAGCCTTGCCCCGAAAACAGGGACCTTAAAGACTGCAGAAAGACAGTGATCGTCGCCGGCGCCATCTGCTTTCAGTATCCAATGAATTCTCCTGTCGCGTGATACCGTGTCGGTCTCCTCTGTGTTCTCCGGAATATTGAAGGAGACCGGGAATGAAATTCCGCAGGGTCCCATTCGAATGTCGTCGATCTGGACTTTCTTTTTCGACTCCCAAAGAACCGTTTCCGCTATGCTATGGATGGATTTCCGAAAGGAGATGTCCATTTCAACGCATGAGAGCTTCAGATCGAATCCGCTGCAGGGGACACGTCTGCACCTCGTCTGGATTTCGCCCTCAAGCCTTCCTCCAATGACTCCCGGGAAGGTAGACATCACAAAGGAAGATCGCTTGAATTTCCTCCACTTGTTCGTGGAGCTCACGGCAAACCTGACCGAAAAAAAAACTCCCATGCCAAGAACATAGAGAATGACAAGACCGTCCATCCGGTTTTCTTGGAAACGTTTGAGAATCCCCTCCGTATTCAAGAAAAAGCCCAGTGCTATTCCAGTGATGATAATTGCTGCGGTAAGATAACTGAAGATAATCTCGGCCTTGTCGGAATATTCGATCCTGTTGCTCCGCCACCGCTTGCTCCACCTCCAAGGGGAATCGGGATAGCGCTGCCTGAGTTTCTTCGTCTGGATCTGTTCCATCTGTCTTTTGATAGACAACTCATAGAGCAGGTTACCGCCGGCGCCGACCAAGACGATGGAAAGAAAGAGAGCCAGGGTGACCAGCGTCCTAGATTCAGTCCTGCCGATGAGGAAGTCACTTAAGACTGTCCAGATGACGACGCCGGCAAGGACTATTCCGCCGCCAAGGATAAACCACTTAAACAGTCTGGCATGGAAGGCTCGCGTTTGCTCCTTGCGAATCCATAGAGGGGAGAGGGCCCCTCCAAACAGAAGGAACAAAAGAAAACTCAAGATGAAGACCCAAAATACGTGGAGCACGGCAAACGTCCCTTTCAGTCACTCAGAGAGTCAGGTCTCTTTCGAGTCCTTTTCGCTCTTCACCCGACAATCCTGCTTTTCGATAGATATCTTCGCGCCTTTCGCGGTGCAGTATGCCAGAATAAAAGGAGACAATATTCTTCATTATAACAAACGCCGCGTCATTCTGGTATTCCAGCTTCAGGCGTGTCTTCCTGAACGTATGTGTTCGGTGATCCCCCAGAGCGCAGCGCGCCTTTCTGTTCCTGCCTTTCTTGAGCCGGATTCGATCTGCCCAATCTACGACCCGATGTTCTTTCTCGCACTTTTTTCTATCTGCGAGATGATACCGTGGAGCATGCGCGCCTCCCGTTCCGTGATCGCAATCCTTGCGATGAGGCGTTTCAGGTCTGTCATGATTCCTTCCTCATCATCTCTGATGCCTTTCGGCGCATAACCGATCATTGTCATGACCCTCCGCAGTCTCCGAAAGAGGTTCGAGAGTTCTTTATTACTGATAATGGAGGGCGGCGAGACGTGGGCGTAACCTGAGCAAAAAAGTTCGTAGGCTACGATGAGCACAGCCTGCGCAAGATTGAATGATGGGTTTTCAGGTGCGGTAGGGATTCTGATCATGAACGAACAGGCAGCGGTTTCCTCGTTCGTCAGCCCTCTGTCTTCTCTTCCGAAGAGCAGGGCGATGCGGTTAGTTTCCGAAAGGTGCCTGATCCTGTCAGCCGCATCCCTGACAGGATAGACGATGCCTCGCTTCTTGCCAACCCTCCTTGTCGTGCCGATGATCACGGTCTTGTCTTTCATTGCATGCTCCAGTTCGGCATAAACCTTGGACTTAGAGAGAATATCTTCAGCACCGTGGGCGAACCACCCGGCTTTGTCAGAGGGGAATTCCGCAGGGCGAACAAGTTCGAGTCTTGAGAATCCGAGGTTCTTCAGCGCCCGCGCTGAGGCACCGATATTCCCGGACTGGATCGTTTCGATGAGGATGAAAGAGACATTGTCTTTCCATCTGTTCATGGGAATAAGCATAAAAGAAGCAGGAGCGGAAGCGCAACCTCGGATGATAGAAAAAAGGCGCCTGGCTATCCTACATGGGAATCTTAGGCGTGGAAGGGTGTAGAATATATTCCATGGACAAGAAGGTTGAGCAAAAGAATCCCTGCCCCGACTGCACCTTTTGTCAGTATTGCTGCGATTCTCGTTGCTCCATGTGTCGCTCTCCACGCCCTCAGAAGAAGTCCGGGGAGAAAAAGCCGAAGATTCATAAGCCGCTCTTTCTTAAATATTGATGAGGCTTGTCACCGTTACCCTCCGAGTTGTCATCGTCCTGAAAATGAGAACCGAATCCCCTTCTCCATGAATATCCTTCCCATGTTACAATGAACCGTGTCCGACGAAAAATCGAGATTGGTCTACTCAACGGAACGAGCGGTCCCGCGAAAACAGCAGACCGCCGAAGAGGTCCCCTGGACGAGTTTGCCGCCCGCGCAACAGAAGGTAACGATCCGGCTTGACCGCAAGGGCAGAGGGGGGAAGGTCGTGACTGTTATCGCTGGCCTGCAGATGGAGCAGAAAGACCGGGAGATACTCCTGAGGCGATTGAAGACGGATCTCGGCACGGGCGGTACGGTTAAGGATGCTTCTCTCGAAATACAGGGGGACCATCGCGACGCGCTCATGAGGATGCTCGAAAAGATCGGATGCAGAGCGAAACGCTCCGGCGGGTGAAGGATAGCGCTTTCCTTCTCGTAAGCGCAGCGGTTAGGGCAGGGACCCGATCATTTCCGGGAAGTATCTCTTATCCCGATTTCTTTTCCAACCTCTCGTAACAACTTCTCCTGGTGCTTCAGTATGTTCATGCAAGATGTGGAACCTTCGCAGGCATTTATGAATTCGCTTAAGGTCTTGTATTTCGCCGTCATCCCCTCCCTGTTCATGACAACCTTTCCATTCAGAACCGTTTCTCCGTCATGGCAGGCCTCGCAGTGTCTTTCCCAGGAACTCAGAGGCTGATTTTTGGAACAGTTCGACACGACGAAGAAAAGAAATACGATAGCTACAATCTTTGTCGGCAGAGCCCTCATCGTTCTCCTCTCGGTCAGTATAGCAGATTTTCTTCCTGCTGATAACCACACTTCGGAAAGGACATTCCTCAACGATAGGGAAGCAGCTCAAGAAATGCTCGAGCTATTCGAAATCCAAGAGAAATGCACGATGGGCCGAATCGCGCGTCCTTCACAAGGCTATTTGGGCGTAGTGCCACTATCTTCTCTTTCGTGGCATGTGGTACAGTCCTTGGAAAAGGAAGTCGGACAGGAGGTATTCATGAGCGATCGACTCAGTGAGATTCTCGATGAGATACGGGAACTCGAAAAGAGCATTCAGGTGGAAATGAGGCGGAGGGAGGAAGAGTTACGGTACAGCGTCAGAAAAGGTAAGGTCATATTCGAAAAGGAGATTCTTGAGCTCCATAGGAAGATTGCGAGTTCATGGTTTCTTTACATCATCAGGGCCTCTTATCCAAACGTCCTATCAGCGCCCGTAATATACACGATGATAATCCCGGCGCTTCTCCTGGATCTCTGTCTCTGGATCTATCAGTCCATCTGTTTCCCGATCTACGGAATCCCCAAGGTCAGACGGAGAGATCATATCATCCTTGACCGGCATTACCTAAAATACCTGAACTTCATCGAAAGACTGAACTGCGACTATTGCAGCTATTTCAACGGCCTTGCTTCATATGCCACGGAAATTGCTGGACGTACGGAACAGTACTGGTGCCCGATCAAGCATGCCTCGGGAAAGGCCCGCCGCCATTCACGCTACCATCTCTTCCTTGATTACGGCGATGCTGAGGCCTATAGGAAGAGACTGACGGAAATTCGCAAGAAGTACGATGACCTT
>DASPUT010000024.1 GCA_035622735.1 Thermodesulfovibrionales bacterium
TTTTCGATATCCTTAATGGTTATGAGGCCTTTCAGGTTGAATTCCTTATCGACAATGGGAAGTTTCTCTATCTTGTATTTGTGGAGTAATTCCTTTGCCCTGTCCAGGCCGGTCTTTTCGGGAGCCGTGATGAGGTCTTCCTTTGTCATCACCTCCGAAACTTTTTTCGTGAGCTTCGTTTCGAACCTCAGGTCTCTGTTCGTAAGAATCCCCACAAGTTTGTCGTTTACGGTGACGGGAACGCCTGAAATCCTGTACTTTTCCATGAGCTTCAGAGCTTCTGATATGGGGGCTCCGGGGTCGATGGTAATGGGATCGATGATCATGCCGCTTTCCGATTTCTTGACCTTATCGACTTCTATGGCCTGTCGCTGGGGGGACATCGCCCTGTGGATAATGCCGATTCCACCTTCCCGCGCTATCGCGATACCCATGGCAGCCTCGGTGACTGTATCCATGGCCGAACTGATGAGCGGAATGTTGATTTCGATCGATTTCGTCAGGAGCGTCGTGATATCAGCGTCTTTCGGCAGGATATCTGATTTGGACGGCAGGAGCAGGACATCATCGAAGGTTAGTCCCACGGGAATCTTCTCTTCCGGCATCGAATTCTCCTCCATCCGCTGAAATTTAAAAATTTTAACATTTTTGGACGCCGTAACGCAATGCAGCCCCCTCTGAAGACGTAGGCGGGTGTAAGTTTCGCTATAAGAGATTTGGCGAAACATTCGAGGAAAAGGGTATGAATTTATGGGAGAGAAAAGAGCTTGACTTTGACCTCTCTTTATGCAAAATAGGGAGTAAATCTTCATCCCCCCAGTTAAGAAAACAGGCTCATGGAAAAACTTACGTACAAAAATGCCGGCGTTGATATCGAAGAAGGCGAGCGGTTCGTGAATCTCATCTCGCCGCTCGTGCGGAAGACCTTCAGGGAGGGTGTCATGACCGACATCGGCTCTTTCGGCGCTCTCTTCAGGCTTGATATTCAGAAGTACCGGGAACCGGTCCTCGTCAGTGGAACGGATGGCGTGGGGACGAAGCTCAAGATAGCCTTTCTGGTCGGCAGACACGATACGGTCGGGATCGACCTCGTGGCGATGTGCGTCAACGATATCCTGACGAGCGGCTCAGAACCGCTTTTCTTCCTCGATTATTTTGCGACGGGAAAACTCTCGCCGGAGAAAGCCGCTCTTGTAATCGAAGGTATTGTCAACGGATGCAGGGAGGCGGGATGCGCCCTCATCGGCGGAGAGACCGCCGAGATGCCCGGCTTCTATCAGAACGATGAGTATGACCTTTCGGGCTTTGCCGTCGGCATCGTTGACAGAGGCGCAATAATCGACGGATCAGCTATACGTGAGGGTGATGCCCTAGTCGGTCTTTCATCAACAGGTCTGCATAGCAACGGCTATTCCTTGGCGAGGAAGGTCTTTTTCGGCAGCCTGAAGATGGATGTATCCACCTATATTCCTGAAATAGGGACAACGCTCGGAGATGAACTTCTCAAACCGACCCGGATTTACGTAAAGGCCTTCGAGGCAGTAAGGGGCGTTGTGAGGGTTAAGGGGATGGCCCACATTACGGGAGGGGGAATCCCCGGCAATCTCCCGAGGATATTCCCTGACGGGTTCGGTGCGATCCTGAGAAAAGATACGTGGTCTGTTCCTCCCATATTCAGGGTCATCGAGGAAATGGGGCGGGTGCCTCTTGAGGACATGAAGAGGACATTCAATATGGGAATCGGCTTCATCATGGTCGTTTCAGAGGAGGAAGCGAAAGAAACCGTCTCCCTTCTTAAGGGACGGGGTTTTGATTCCTCCGTCATCGGCACTATCGTGAAAGGAAGAAAGGAGGTAAGGAATGGGTAGGCTCAGAGGGTTTATCAGGAAGGCGTTTACTCCGGTAACCATCATGTTGATACCCCACAGCAATTCCAAACCCTTCAACCTTAAGATACCTTCCATCGGGATCGTTTTTTCGGCGATGTTGTTGATCATGGGCTCCTTCTATCTATTGTCGATTGCCGTACGTGTCGGCGAATATCGGATGATGAAGGAAAAACTCGACTACTACACGGGGCAGTTCGTTGAGTTGAAGGCGACGATGAATGCGTTGAAAAGGTCCGAATACGAATTCAGGAGCCTCTTCTCTCTCGGGACAAAGGAGAGGATCCTCGAAAACATCCCTGCCTCCGACAGCGGGTCGATCGATGTTGAAGCGCTGCAGGGGCAGATCAGGAACACGGTAGGGACGGTCAAGGAAATCAGGGAATACCTGCTTCTGCAGAGAGACATCTACAAGGCAACCCCCAGGGGATGGCCTGTGACGGGGAGAATTACCTCGGCCTACGGACCCCGTGAGAATCCGATTAACGGAGGGGAGGATTTTCATTCGGGAGTGGATATCTCCGTGGAACGCGGTACCCCTGTCAGGGCGACAGCTGACGGGGTTGTGAGCTTCTCCGGGTGGTCTGGAGGCAGCGGAAATTTAGTCGGCCTGGAGCACGGGTTCGGTTATTCCACATTCTACGCCCACAACAAGACCCTTGCGGTCCGCGTCGGACAGCGGATCAATCGCGGCGACATCATCGCCTATGCGGGTTCGACCGGAAGCAGCACGGGAAGTCATTCCCATTATGAGATATGGAAGGATGGAAGACATATAAATCCCAAGCCGTTTCTTGATGTAAGGAGCTGAATATGTTTTCACGAAACACGGAGAAACTCGAATCGTTCGTCGGAAGTAACAGCCATTTTAAAGGCGACATAAAGACGAAGGGAACGCTCAGGATAGACGGAACCCTTGAAGGGAATGTAGAGGCAGATTGGGTCGTTTTAGGCGAGAGGGCGAGACTGAAGGGCAATGTGAACGCGAGAGGGGTGATTGCGGGCGGGAGGATTGAAGGCACCATCACATCCCGGGAAGTCCTCGAGATCAGGCCGAAGGGGCTGGTCATCGGCGATATAAGTACGGCAAAGCTTACGGTAGTGGAAGGCGGCATACTCCAGGGCCGCTCGACGATGCAGCAGGAAGAGTCGAAAGTCATCGAACTGCAGCCGAAGGACAGGGCGAGGGAGATTTGACAATCAGCCTGAATATTCTGTTATAATTCAAGACGATTAAGGATGATTTTCCCCTCCATGAATTTTGACAAGGGGATACCCTCGCTGAAGAGCATTCGGGGTTAAGAACTCAAGCGGTGTTCTTTTACAATGAAGATACTGTTATCGGACATAACGGAAGACGGGCTTGATTTGGCCTTTGAGGATGCCTTCGAGTCAGGACCCTTCAAAGCGCTCTCTCCGGTCAAGGCTTCGCTCCATGTCGACAAGTTCAGTTCCGAGGTTCTCATCGCGGGCGAAGTGAAAGCCTCCCTTGAACTTCAGTGCAGCAGATGTCTCAAGCTCTTTCCCCGGGATACGGACATCGAAGTCAATGCGGTCTACCACCCCCTCGATGACCTGAAAGGCGAAGAACGACATGAAGTCAAAGACGATGAACTTGACATGGGCTTTTATTCAGGTGATGAACTCGACATCCTGGAGCTTGTTAAGGAGCAGGTGATCCTGAATATTCCGATCAAACCCCTCTGCAGCGAATCATGCAGGGGGATCTGCCCGATTTGCGGAACGGATCTGAATACCGGTACCTGTTCATGCAGACAGACGAGTGCTGACCCGAGACTTGCGGTGTTAAAAAAATTATTGGATGATAGAAAGGAGTAACGATGGCAAACCCCACGCATAGACATACGAGGACGAGGAGAGACAAGAGGAGGGCAAACTGGAAGGGCGCGATGCCGAATCTCAGCGCCTGTCCCGAATGCAAGGAGATGAAGGAGTCCCACAGGGTGTGTGCGAGCTGTGGTTCCTATAACGGTCGTAAGGTTCTTGAGACGCTCGAGAAGGAATGAGGATTGCCCTTGATGCAATGGGAGGCGATTTTGCGCCTGCCGTAACGATCGAGGGTGCCGTAGAAACGGTTGGTGAGAGCGAAGATATCGATATCACCCTCGTCGGAGACGAACCTTCGATCCTGAGGGAGCTGACCGGAAAGAGATACCCCCCAAGCAGGCTCCAGATAAAGCATGCATCTCAGACTGTAGAGATGGATGAACCCACGCTTATTGCCGTAAGGAAGAAAAAGGACTCTTCGATCAAAAGGGCGGTAGAACTGGTGAAAAACGGAGAGGCCGACGCCGTGGTGAGTGCGGGTCATTCCGGTGTCGCCATGGCGATCTCCCTCCTCATGCTCGGTGCATCGAAGGGCGTTGACAGGCCCGCCATCGCGACTATCATGCCGACGTTAAAAGGCCCTTTTGTGCTTATCGATGCCGGTGCAAACGTCGACTGCACGCCGGAGAACCTCTCTCAGTTTGCTCTCATGGGTGATGCGTACTGCAAGGCGATGTTCGATATCCCTGAGCCGAAGATTGCGCTCCTGAGCATCGGTGAGGAGGATACGAAGGGGAATGTTGTGACGAAGGAGGCGTTCAAGCTCATAAAGGATGCCGGGGTGAATTTCATCGGCAATATTGAGGGAAAAGACATTTTTTCGGGCGATGCCGATGTCGTGGTCTGTGACGGCTTTGTGGGCAATATCGTGCTCAAGACGAGTGAGGGACTCGCAGAGGTGATCATGAAGATGCTCAAGCGGGAGATATCCGATGCTGCTACGGGAAGGATGGGATATCTGCTTATGAAGCCGGCGCTGAGAAAATTCAAGAAGAAGACGGATTATGCGGAATACGGCGGCGCGCCGCTGCTCGGCATCAACGGCACCTCTATCATCAGCCACGGAAGGTCCTCGGCGAAGGCGATACGAAATGCCGTAAGGGTCGCTCATGAGTTTTCGAGGAAAAAGGTTTATGAAAAGATCATTGATGAGATTAATAATCTCCCTTCCCTGAAACCGCTCTGCGATATCGTTATAGGAGACGGTGCTTGATCAGGTCCAGGATAACAGGGACCGGATCCTATGTTCCGGAGAGAATCCTCACGAATCACGAACTCGAAAAGATGATCGATACGTCCGATACGTGGATAACGGAAAGGACGGGAATAAAGGAACGACGGGTGGCCGAAAAGGAGCAGGCGGCTTCCGATCTCGCCTACTGTGCTTCAAAGGCCGCTCTGAAAAGCGCCGGATTGAAGGCGAAGGATATCGATCTGATTCTCGTAGCGACGGTAACCGGCGACATGCTGCTGCCGGCGACCGCATGCATCCTTCAGGGCAGGCTCGGCGCGAAGAAGGCTGCCGCCTTCGACGTGAACGCAGCCTGTTCCGGTTTTATCTATGGTCTTTCAGTCGCTGACGCATTCATAAAGAGCGGAAACGCGAAGCGCGTTCTCGTCGTCGGTTCGGAGGTCCTCACGAAGTTTACGGACTGGGAGGACAGAACGACGTGTGTCCTCTTCGGCGACGGCGCCGGTGCTGCGGTACTCGAGGCTACGAAGGAGAAGAGGGGAATCATGTCCGTAAAAATATATTCTGACGGGAGCATGTGGAACCTCCTCCACACCCCTGGCGGTGGCTCACGGAATCCCGCTTCGAAGGAAACGGTGAGAAAGAACATGCATTTCATCAAAATGAAGGGGAATGAGACATTCAGGATCGCCGTCCGAACGCTCGAAGCGCTTGTCGTCGATACCTTGAAGGAGAACAAACTCAAGCCGTCCCAGCTTTCCCTCCTCATACCCCATCAGGCAAACCTGAGGATTATCCAGGCAACGGCCGAGCGATTGCATCTCCCCCTTGAACGTGTTCTCATCAACCTGGACCGGTACGGCAACACCTCTGCCGCATCGATTCCGTTGGCCCTCGATGAAGCGGTGAGGACGGGGAGGATAAGGAAGGGCGAGCATGTCCTCCTTGAAGCATTCGGCGGAGGGCTTACCTGGGCGTCTGCGCTGATTAAGTGGTGATTTCCGAGAACCGTTCGAGGCGATCATAGTGAATTGTCGATAAGAAAACCCCGCCGGAATCGGCGGGGTTTTCTTACGTCTTCTCATACGCTCTCAACGAGAGGTCAGATTTTATACTGGAGCTGCCACCTGAAGAAGGTCGCGTTGTCCTTTGAATTATAGAAATCTCCGGGCACAAAATATTCGAGCTGGAGAAATCCGTCCAGGTTCTTCGTGAATCTGTGGCTCAAGAGTGCCGTTGGCAAATATCCCCTTCCATGGCCGTTGTTGGTGAACATTGCTGACGGCAGGCCTGCAGTCTTTTGAGGCGCCCAGAGATACTGAAGCGTGCCGGTAAAGGAAGTTGCCTCCGAGAAGTTTACTTTCAACGATGCCTTTACGAGCTCCAGATTGGTCCAGTAGCCCGGTATCGGGCCGCCGTACCGGGTGGTTTCCGGTATCAGGGTGTAAATGAAGAGTTCGTTCCAATAAGGATTCCTCGAGAAGAGGGGGTCCCATGTTTCGTTTTTGGTTGTCGTCTTTGGGTCGTCGCCCGAGAGATAGATATAGCGAAGGTCCCACTCAGGCTTCAGCCCCACATTTTCGTATTTACGGCCGACAAAGACATATCCCCCGTATCCTCTCCTGTCGTTAAATTGCGACCCGCTGTCGTAGTTTCCCCACTGGTAGGCGCCTTCAATTCCCATATTCCATCCGCCGGCAGGAGACGCTACGACCCTCGCCCCGGCTGTGTTGAGCCTGAGCTGCTGATTCGGGGTGATGGGCTGCTCGGTTTTGTACACATAATAGGGCTCGACTTGGACCGTATCTATTTTGATCCTTCCGTAACCGACAAATGCCTGCTCATTGGAACCGCACAATTGCACCTTGGTGCCCTCGTGGAGCGAGGGCAGGTATATGTCGGTCTTGGGGTCCGTGATATACATGAGGTCCAAACTCGCGGACTGCGCAAATCTTACCCGTGCCTTGAAGGCGTTAAAATAAAAGGTCCTCGATCCGTCGCCGGGCGTTCCGTCCATGAAGAGGAATCCCTCTCCGTAGACATTAGGACCGAGGAAATCCTGCCGCCCAATCCGCAGGTCGACGGGGAGGCCGAATATGCTGTTTCCATCGGCGTAGAGATTATCGAAAACAAGCTCACCGGCATAAAATCCGCTCGCCCCTCCCGGTTGGGATGTACTGTTTTCTGCGGGCTTAAAGGGACCGAGGCCATACCAGAACATCTCATTCGTGAACCTGAGGTAAGCACCGAATTTCTGCTCGTAATCCACGCTGCCCCAAATAGAAGTTCTCCACCGCAAGAAGTTCCTGTCGGCGGCGGCTCCCTTGTCGCTCGTTCCGAGGGTTACAACATCATCCCAGATCTCCTGCCTCAATCTGAAGGATCCGCCGTAATCGAACTTCAGATCTTCCGCGAAGACCGACGCGACGAAGATGAGACTCACCGAGAGGATAATGCAGAAGCACACAACATTCTTTTTCACCTTCCAACCCCTCCGTCCATTGATTTTTCAGGGACAATGTCCCTATCTATTTCTTCCCCTTCATTCTCCCTTTACCTAGCAAGGGTGCTGACCCTTCAAACTCCACGAACGTACTATTTTTTTTGCTAAATAATAAGGATAAGAAGAGGGGGAATACCAATATAATTTGCTTATGTATTTATAAGAAACAGTAATAGATTTCCTGGTAGGGCATAGAGGAATTCGGCTCCTCCGCGTATAATAAAAAAAGGTTTGCATCCGAATTCCTCTGTGGAGGAGAAAGGGACTTTCGCGAGAAGATGGTGAACGTGAGAGACACGGGAGGCATCATCGATTTTCATACGCACGCCTTTCCCGACGCCCTCGCCGACAAGGCGATAAGGGCGCTTGAAGAGGAGGGTGGCATCAAGGCCTGTCTCGACGGGAAGGTTTCGTCTCTCCTTCGTTCTATGGACAGAAACGGTATCGAGAAGAGTGTCATATGTTCTATCGCGACGAAACCGTCCCAGTTCGAGTCGATCATATCCTGGTCCAGAGAGGTCAGATCGGAGCGGATCGTCCCCTTTCCCTCCCTTCATCCCGATGACCCGATGTTCGCCGAGCGGATAGCGCAGATAAGACATGAGGGGTTCAAGGGCATAAAATTCCACCCCTATTATCAGGACTTCGCCATCGATGAGGAGAGGCTCTTTCCGGTATACGAAAGGATTGAAAGAGAGAACTTGATTGTTCTCATACATACGGGTTTCGACATCGCCTTTGAGAAGATACGGAAGGCAGATCCCGTAAAGATAGTGAAGGTTCTCGAAGCCTTTCCCGCATTGAAAATGGTCACAACCCATCTCGGGGCATGGGATGACTGGGAAGAGGTCGAGAGACACCTCGTGGGGAAGCATATCTACATGGAGATATCCTTCTCCCTCGAGCAGCTGACGAGGGAAGAGGCGAGGAAAATCATCTTACGCCATCCCGCAGGGCATGTCCTTTTCGGTACGGATTCTCCATGGACCGATCAGGGGAAGGCCGTGTCGCTTCTCAGGGAGCTCAAGCTTGGAGAGGAGCGGGAAGCCCTCATCCTGAGGGAAAACGCGATGAAGCTGCTCAATTCCGTCTGACTGTTCTGTTGAAAATAACGTAGTGGTATGATAACCTACAACTCCGAATTTTTTTTGCGTGCGAACAATGAAATCAAGAGACGCAGTCAGAGAACAAGTATTGCTTTCAGGCAATGAAGCGATAGCCCGCGGGGCCTATGAGGCCGGGGTCAAGGTCGCCTCAGCATATCCCGGAACTCCTTCGACAGAGATACTCGAGCATATTGCAACGTATGAAGGTCTGTACGCTGAGTGGGCTCCGAATGAGAAGGTGGCTGTTGAAGTTGCTTTAGGGGCTTCCTTCGCGGGCGTGAGGGCAGTCGCTTCGATGAAGCACGTCGGCCTCAATATCGCTGCCGATCCTCTCTTCACCTCCGCCTATACCGGCGTGAGGGGCGGCCTCGTCATCATCACAGCGGACGACCCCGAGATGCATAGTTCCCAGAACGAGCAGGACAACAGGAATTACGCCTTTGCGGCAAAGATCCCGATGTTAGAGCCGTCCGATCCTGCCGAGGCAAGGGCATTCATGAAGATCGCCTTCGACCTCAGTGAGGAGTTTGATACCCCGGTACTTTTCAGGACGACGACGAGAGTATCTCATGTGAAGGGGCTCGTCTCGGTCGGGGATGTTGGGCCTTCCCGGGTGAAGGCTGGTATCGAGAAGATGCCCGAGAAATTCGTCATGCTCCCCGCGAATGCCCGGAAGAGGCGGCGGGAACTGGAGCGGAGAATGGAAAGACTGCGTGCCTTCGCAGAGACCTTTCCCGAGAACAGGATCGAATGGGGGGACAAGGGGCGAGGGTTTATCACATCGGGAGTCTCCTATCTCTATGTGAAAGAGGCCTTTCCTGAGGCGTCTGTGCTGAAATTGGGGATGGTCTATCCCTTCCCTGAAACCTTGATAAAGAATTTCGCTGAGGAGGTTGATGAGGTATTTGTCGTCGAGGAGCTCGATCCTTTCATCGAGCTTCATGTAAAGGCCCTTGGCGTAGCGTGCAGGGGGAAAGAACTCATTCCTCCTTTCGGAGAGCTGAATCCTTACATAGTAAGGAGTTCGATAACGGGAAAGAAGAGAGATGATCTCTTCGAGCCCGTCGAGATTCCGCAGAGACCACCGAACCTCTGCCCCGGCTGCCCCCACAGGGGAATCTTCCATGCTATTGCTAAGCTCGGTGCCTTTGTGTCTGGGGATATCGGCTGCTACACGCTCGCGGCACTGAAACCCCTCGCCGGCATGGATTCCTGTGTCTGCATGGGTGCGAGCATCGGAAACGCCTTCGGGATCGAGAAGGCGCTCGGAAAAGAGGCCCTCGGGAAGGTCATTGCGGTCATCGGCGATTCCACGTTCATCCATTCGGGGATAACGGGGCTCATCGATGTCGTGTATAACCGGGGATTTACTACGGTTGTCATCCTCGACAACAGGACAACGGCGATGACCGGCCACCAACCGAATCCGACTACGGGCATGACGGTCACCGGGGACTACAGCACCGTAATAGACCTGGAGGCACTCTGCAGGGCGATAGGGATCAGCCACGTATATACGGTAAACCCCAATGATCTGGAGGCGACGTATAAGATTCTCAAGAAGGAGATCGAACGTCCTGAGCCTTCTGTCGTCATCACAAAATATCCCTGCGTCCTTCTGCCGGAGATGAGGAAGAGAAAGGATAAACCTCTCTATATGATCCTTCCCGAAAATTGCACCGGCTGCAGGGCCTGTCTGAGGATCGGTTGCCCGGCTATTGAATGGGTGCCGGTAACCGAAGAGGAGGCCGAAAAACTCGGATTTAAGGAGAAACAGAAGGGCTACGCGCGGATCAACGCGGTCCTCTGTGACGGGTGCGCACAATGCGTCACACTGTGTAAGTTCGAGGCGATCGTCCTTGACGAGAGTGAGCGTGCAGAGCGGTAACGTCATCTTCTGCGGGGTCGGTGGGCAGGGAATACTCCTCGCCAGCGAGATAACTTCCTTCGCCCTCATGAAGGCCGGATTCGATGTGAAGAAGAGCGAAGTGCACGGAATGGCGCAGCGCGGCGGCTCCGTTGTGGCTCATCTGAGATACGGAGAGAAGGTATACTCGCCCCTGATCGAACCGGGAGCGGTCGATATCGAGGTTGCCTTTGAGATGCTCGAATCGGTGAGGTATCTTCCCTATCTGAACAAGCAGAGCAGGGTGATTGTTAATACTCAGAAGATATTACCCTCACCAGTAGCTACGGGGGTCGAGCGGTACCCGACGGACGTCATGGAGGAACTCAGGAGGAGAGGAATCGCCGTCTTTCCGGTCAATGCATTTGAGAAAGCTGCCGACCTCGGAGAGATTCGCGCGGTCAATATGATATTGGTCGGGGCCCTTTCCGTTTTTCTCCCCATAGAAGAAACGGCATTCTTCGATGTAATCAGCGAAAGAGTGGCCGAGAAATTCCGTAACGTTAACAGCCAAGCTTTTCTCAAGGGCAGAGAAGAAATCAGAATGTTACAGGAGGTGAGTCGGTAGCCATGCTGTGGAATGAGGAATTTGAAACGCTCCCCCGTGAGGCGCTCGAGGCACTGCAACTGAAGAGATTGAAGGCACTCGTCGAGAAGGAATACGCCGCGGTTCCCTATTACCGTCAGAAGATGGATGATGCTGGCGTCAAGCCCGCTGATATCAAAACCCTCGGGGATCTCAGGAGGCTTCCCTTCACGACAAAAGAAGACCTGAGGAAGAACTATCCCTTCGGACTCTTTGCCGTTCCCTTTGAACGGGTGGTCCGCATCCATGCGTCATCCGGGACAACGGGGAAGCCGACGGTCGTCGGTTACACGAGGCGCGATATCGACACCTGGGCGGAGCTCATGGCGAGGACCCTTTCTGCTGGAGGCGCCCATCAGGGAGACGTCGTGCATAACGCATACGGATACGGATTGTTCACAGGAGGGCTGGGGGCGCATTACGGCGCTGAGAGGATCGGTGCAGCGGTCATTCCGATATCGGGCGGGAATACGAAGAGGCAGATCATGATTATGCAGGATTTCGGTTCCACCGTGCTTCTCTGCACGCCCTCATACGCATTGAACATCGCCGATGTCATGAAGGAAATGAATGTGTCCCCATCAGCCGTGAAGCTCCGGGTCGGTCTTTTCGGCGCAGAACCCTGGAGCGAGAACATGAGGGAGGAGATCGAGAAGAAACTCGGCATCAAGGCCATAGACATTTATGGCCTCAGCGAGGTTATGGGACCCGGCGTTGCCAGTGAGTGCATTGAAGGGAAGAAAGGTCTCCATGTCTTCGAAGACCACTTCATCCCGGAGATAATCAACCCCGAGACGGGTGAGGTCCTTGGACCGGGGGAATCGGGGGAGCTTGTCTTCACGACTATCACGAAGGAGGCCTTTCCGGTTTTACGTTACCGGACGCGGGACATATCGCGGTTGATCCCCGAACCCTGTGCATGCGGGAGGACTTTTTACCGTATGCAGAGGATAACCGGCAGGAGCGATGATATGCTCATCATCAGGGGAGTCAATGTCTTCCCGTCGCAGATCGAGCATGTCTTGATGAGCGTCGAAGGGGTTGAGCCTCACTATCAGATTCTCGTGGACAGGGAAGAGTCTCTCGACGTCATGGAGGTTCGCGTCGAGGTGAGCGAAGACATATTCTCCGACGAAGTCAAGATCCTCGAGAAACTCGGGAAGCGGATCGAGAGGGAGATCAAAGACCTCCTCGGGGTTTCGTGCAAGGTGAAACTCGTGGAGCCGAGGACGATCCAGAGGAGTGAGGGCAAGGCGATGCGGGTCATCGACAAGAGGAAGCTCTAAAGGGGGAAGCTATGAAGGTAGAACAGATATCGATATTCCTTGAGAACAAATCGGGCCGGCTTGCAGAAGTCGCAGGTGTACTGGCTCGGGCCGGAGTCAATATCCGCGCCCTTTCTCTCGCAGACACGAGCGATTTCGGCATCCTGCGGCTGATCGTCAATAATACGGAAAAGGCAAAAGGGGTGCTTAAGGATAACGGGTTTACCGTGGGGAAGACGGAGGTAATAGCGGTTGAGGTCTCTGACAAACCGGGAGGGCTTGCCGAGATTCTCGATATTATGAGGGACGGGAGCATCAATGTCGAATATATGTATGCCTTTGTTCAGAAGAGCGGCGGCAATGCCATTATCATATTCCGCTTCGACGAGCTCGAAAAGGCGATTGATGCCCTCATGAAGGCAGGCATCAGGATACTGAAAGGGGAAGAGGTTTACGCGCTCTGACCCCCTCTCCGATCACTGTCAAATCTGAAGAGTAAAAGGAGGGAACTGTGAAGGCGATGAGGCTTTTTATCGTGACCCTGTGGTGCATAGGGCTGAGTGTCTTACCTGCTCTTGGAGACGACACGATCAGGATAGGAGCGATTGTATCGGCCACGGGCCCGGCGTCATTCCTCGGAGAGCCGGAAAAAAATACCGCGCTCATGCTTCAGGACAAGATCAACAGCCAGGGCGGAATCTTGGGGAAGAAGATAGAAATCGTGATTTACGATGACGAGACCGACGTGAATAAGGCCGTGCTGGCTACGGAGAAACTCTTGAAGAAGGATAAGGTGGTCGCGGTTATCGGTCCGACGACGTCCGGATGCTGCCTCGCCGTGGAGGACAAGTACGACAAGGCGCAGATACCCCTCGTCTCGATGGCGGCATCGGAAAAAATCGTGAAGCCCGTTAAGAAATGGGTCTACAATGTTGCGCCCCTGGACAGGCATGCCGTTGCGAAGTTGTATAAATTCCTGAGAACGAAAGGCATAAGAAAGATAGCGATCATAACGGTCTCAGACGGCTTTGGTCAGTCCGGGAGAGAGGTGCTCAAGGAACTCGCACCGGGGATGGGGATCGAAATCACCGCTGATGAGGTTTATGGCCCCAAGGATACGGATATGACCGCGCAGTTGACCAAGATCAAGGGAAGCGGGGCCGAGGGCATAGTCTGTTGGGGCACAAATCCCGGACCTGCCATTATCGCGAAGAACAGGGTTCAGCTCGGCATCACGCTCCCTCTCTTCATGAGTCACGGAGTTGCATCAAAGAAGTTCATTGAACTTGCCGGTGATGCTGCGGAAGGCATTTATCTCCCGGCAGGCAGGCTCCTCATTGCTGATCAAATTCCCGACAGTAATCCGCAGAAAAAAATTCTCCTTCAGTACAAGAAGGAATACGAGACAAGATTCAAATCTCCTGTTTCGACCTTCGGCGGTCACGCATGGGATTCGCTGTTCCTGGTCGAAAGAGCGATAGAGATGGGGAAGTCTGCCGATCCTGCCTCGATCAGGGATAATCTCGAGAAGATTACCGGGTTCGTCGGAACCGCAGGGGTCTTTAATTATTCCCCTTCCAATCACAATGGACTCGATGAAAACGCTTTTGAAATCGTCGTCATCGAGAAGGGTGAATGGAAGAGGGTGAAATGAGGACAAAAGGAGGAGGCATGAAAAAAGTCAGTCTCTGTATCGCTGCCTTGTCACTTGTTGCCCTGAGTCTCTCCGCTGCATTCGCTGAGGATGCCCTCAAGATAGGGGCGATTTTTTCGGTGACGGGTCCCGCATCATTCCTGGGGGAACCCGAAAAGAATACGGCGCTAATGCTCCAGGATCAGATCAACGCCAAAGGGGGAGTTTCGGGGAAGAAGATAGAACTCATTGTCTATGACGATGAGTCCGATGTGAACAAGGCCGTTCTTGCCGCTGATAAACTCCTGAAGAAGGACAAGGTCATGGCGGTGATCGGACCTACCACTTCAGGAAACACGTTTGCCATCGAAGATAAATTCGAAAAAGCGAATATCCCTCTCATCTCATGCGCCGCGGCAGAGAAGATCGTGAAACCGGTTAAGAAATGGGTTTTCAAGACGCCTCAGTCCGACAGACTCGCTGTGATGAAGATCTATGACACGCTCGTAGCGAAGAAGACGAAGAAGATTGCACTCATTACGGTTTCGGACGGGTTCGGGCAATCCGGAAGGGAAGTGCTCAAGGAGCTGGCACCAAGGATGGGGCTGGAAATTGTTGCCGATGAGGTCTATGGTCCGAAGGACACGGACATGACTGCCCAGCTCACAAAGATCAGGGGATCGGGAGCCGGAGCGATCGTGTGCTGGGGAACGAATCCGGGACCGGCCGTCATCGCCAAGAACAGGGTCCAGCTCGGGATGGACATTCCGCTTTACATGAGTCACGGTGTCGCTTCGAAGAAGTTCATCGAGCTTGCCGGTTCAGCGGCGGAAGGCATCATGCTTCCCGCCGGAAAGCTGATCGTGGCAGACCAGATCCCCGGCATCGATCCACAAAAGGCGATTCTCCTCAAGTATATCAAGGATTATGAGTCGCGATACAAGGCCCCGGTTTCTTCTTTCGGAGCCTATGCGGGGGATGCTCTCACGCTCGTCACCAAGGCGGTCGAGACGGGTAAGTCCTCAAACCCTGCCGATATCCGCAATAGCGTCGAGAAGACAAAAGGGTTTGTCGGCATCACCGGCGTCTTTAATTTTTCGCCCGAGGACCACAACGGTCTCGACGAAAATTCCTTTGAAATGGTCGTCATCGAGAGGGGAGACTGGAAGATCATCAAGAAGTAGATGGGAATTTCGAGCTACCTCCAGTTTCTCGTATCGGGGTTGACCGTGGGCAGCACCTACGGCCTCACTGCCCTCGGCTTTACCATTATCTTTAATACGACTGGCATCATCAATTTCGCTCAGGGCGAGTTTGTCATGCTCGGCGGAATGCTCTCGGTTTTTTTTCTCAAATGGCTTCATCTTGGGCTTCCTCTCTCTGTGCTCTTCTCCCTGCTCGTTACGACCCTTGTCGGCGCCGCCATAGAGCAGTTTACCATTAAACCGGTGAAGGATTCCTCGGTGATCAACCTCATCATTGTAACCATAGGCGTTTCGATATTCACCCGGGGACTCGCAATGCTCATCTGGGGAAAGGACACCTTCGCACTTCCTCAGTTTTCCGGGAGCGCGCCGCTCACCTTCGGTGGTGTCGCGGTAACGACGCAGAGCATATGGATACTCGCCATAACCCTCTCGCTGCTTTTTCTCCTGAGGGCTTTCTTTACGAAGACGATTTACGGGAAGGGCATGCTTGCCTGCTCGTACGACAGGAAGGCCTCCTATCTTGTGGGGATCGGGGTACAGAAGATGGTGCTCCTCTCCTTCATGATATCGGCCCTCGTGGGGGCAGTGGGAGGGGCGATCCTCGCACCGGTGACGATGACCTCCTACGATGTCGGAATCCTTCTCGGCCTCAAGGGATTTGCCGCCTGTATCATCGGAGGACTCGGCAACCCCTTCGGTGCCGCAGCGGGAGGACTCTTGCTCGGCGTTCTCGAATCTTTCGGAGCAGGGGTTATCTCATCGGCATACAAGGATGCCTTTGCCTTTCTTGTCCTGCTCATCCTCTTGTTCGTGAAGCCATCGGGACTATTCGGCCAGACCAGGGTCGAGAGGGTATAAGGTGCAGGGTTTCAGAAGGGATCTCGCCGCTGTCGCGGGGTTCCTTGTCTTCGTCGGAGCGGTGCCTCGGCTGCTCACGAATGACTACTACATTAATGCCCTCACCCTCTCCTGGATCCATGCCATTATTGCCGTCGGGCTCAATCTCCTCATGGGATATGCCGGCCAGATATCCCTCGGTCATGCTGCCTTTTACGGCCTCGCCGCTTACACGAGCGCCATAATAACCACGACCTTATCTCTGCCGATTCTAGTCGGTATGAGTGCGGGGATAGCCCTTGTGGGCATAGTTGCGTATCTCATTGGGATTCCGACCTTGAAACTGAAGGGGCACTATCTCGCAATGGCGACCCTCGGTTTTGGTATCATCATCTACATCGTTATTAATGAGACGATAGGTCTGACCGGAGGCCCTTCAGGTTTTACCGGGATACCCCGTCTCACCCTCTTCGGTTACAAGTTCGAATCCGATCTCTCGTACTACTACCTTGTGGCGATCATTCTCGCCTGCGTCATCCTTGTCTCGCTCAACCTCATCCATTCGAGGGTCGGAAGGGCTCTCAGGGCTATTCATACCAGTGAAGTTGCTTCCCTCGTGATAGGCATTGACATAGCGAAATACAAGATTTTCGTCTTTGTCCTTTCAGCGCTCTTCGCCGCCATCGCGGGGGTCCTGTACGCACACCTTATCACCTTTGTGGCCCCTTCGTCTTTCGGGTTTAACTTCTCCGTCGAACTCGTTACCATGGTTGTTCTCGGAGGCATGGCAAGCATTTGGGGCGCGGTAACCGGGGCCCTTTTTCTGACCGTCTTGCCGGAATTCCTGAGGACGTTCGAGAATATTGAGATACTGCTCTATGGCGCAATCCTTATCGTCTGCATGGTTTTTCTCCCCGGTGGTATTGCAGGAGGTTGCGCGAAATTGTTGAAACTGGTGAGAGGCGGGAAAGGAGAGAATGTCGGGCTCTGAGGGAGAAATCCTGAAATGTGAGAAAGTCGCCGTCCGGTTCGGAGGAGTTCAAGCCCTCAACGGGGTGAACTTTTCGGTCAGGAGAGGCAGTATCACCGCCATCATCGGACCGAACGGCGCGGGTAAGACGACGCTCTTGAATGTGATAAGCGGTCTCGTGAACGCTGATGACGGAATGATCGAGTTTGACGGCAGTCACATTACGCGCATGCCTCCTCACGAACGGGGAAGGGCAGGCCTTGTGAGAACATTCCAGAACCTCGAGATCTTCACGAACATGTCCGTGCTCGAAAACGTGATGACCGGATGCCACAGACTGGTGAATTACTCGATCCTTGATTCTCTCGGCAGGACCCCGAAATACTGGAAAGGCGAACGCGCGTGCAGGGAACATGCCGAAAGGGAACTCGGATTCGTCGGTCTCACGGATGCCGGCGACATGATGGCGCACGAACTGCCCTTCGGCAGTCAGCGTCTGCTCGAACTCGCGCGGGCGATATCCTCCGAGCCGAGACTCCTGCTTCTCGATGAGCCCGCTGCCGGCTTGAACATGCGGGAAACACGCAATCTCGGCGCGATAATCAAGAGGATCGGCGAAGAACGGGGCATAACGATCGTCCTCGTCGAACATGATATGGACCTCGTGATGAGGATAAGCGACAGGATAACGGTTCTCAACTTCGGCGAGGTCATCGCGGAGGGAGCGCCGCTCGAAATCCAGAAGAATCCCGATGTCATAGCCGCGTATCTCGGGGTCGAGGAAGAGGGATAAGGCAGGGCGATGCTGATTCTGAAGAACGCGGATGTCTATTACGGGAAGATACATGCGATCAAGAGAGTTTCTCTCCATGTCAAGAAGGGTGAGATCGTCGCCCTCATCGGCGGTAACGGTGCCGGTAAGACGACACTCCTGACCACCATATCCGGCCTCATCAGAACGAGCGGCGGGACCATACTCTGCAACGGCGTCGATATTGCACGGCAGACCCCCGAACAGATCGTGAAAATGGGGATCGCCCATGTACCCGAGGGGAGACTCGTCTTCAAGCCGCTGAGCGTCGAAGACAACCTGCTCCTCGGCTCCTTTCACAGACATTCGATGAAGCGATCGCAGGAGATCAGGGAGGACATGGAGAATATCTACTCCATGTTTCCGGTTCTCAGGGAGCGGAGGACTCAGCTCGCGGGAACCCTTTCCGGAGGGGAGCAGCAGATGCTCGCCATCGGACGTGCGCTCATGGCGCGACCGAGGCTTCTCCTTCTCGATGAACCGAGTATGGGACTCGCACCCTTCATCGTCAAGGAAATATTCCGGTATGTTCGTTCACTTCGTGACCGCTACGGCCTCACGGTTCTCCTCGTCGAACAGAACGCGCGGAGCGCACTGAGGATAGCCGACAGCGGGTATGTCCTTGAGACGGGAAGGATTGTTCTCCAGGGTGCCGCGGAGGACCTCCTGTCAAACCGGGACGTGCAGAGGGCATATCTCGGTCGGGACCTTGATTCAGAAATTGATCTCTAGATAAAGAGGGAGGAAGGTATGTTTTGGGAACCAGATAATGAGTCCATGGGAAGGGAAGAACTGGAACAGCTGCAGCTCGAGAGGCTTCAGGCGACATTAGCGCGGGTTTACATGAATGTCCCCTTCTACCGGAAAACCTTTGATAAACTCGGAATTGACCCCGACGAATTTCGTTCCCTAGACGATCTGAGAAAACTTCCCTTTACGACGAAGCATGACCTGCGTGATAACTATCCCTACGGATTGTTTGCTGTCCCGCTCAGGGAGGTGGTGAGGATTCATGCCTCCTCCGGTACGACCGGAATGTCAACGGTGGTTGGGTATACAAGAAACGACATCAAGACATGGTCGAACCTTGTTGCGAGAATTCTCACGGCGGGAGGTATCACGAAAGACGACGTGATCCAGATAGCCTTCGGGTACGGTCTCTTCACCGGCGGATTCGGCCTCCATTACGGAGCCGAGCGTGTCGGTGCATCGGTCATTCCCATATCGAGCGGCAATACGAGGAGACAGGTGAAGATCATGCAGGATTTCAAGACTACTGCGCTCGTCTCCACCCCGAGTTACGCTCTCCTCATAGCGGATATGATGAAAGAGATGGAGATAAACGTTAATACCCTCTCCCTGAAGCACGGGCTCTTCGGTGCGGAGCCGTGGTCGGAAGGCATGAGAGAGGAGATCCAGGAGAGACTCAAGATCACCGCGACAGACAACTACGGTCTCAGTGAGGTCATG
>DASPUT010000025.1 GCA_035622735.1 Thermodesulfovibrionales bacterium
CTGCGCGACAAAGATGTCCTCCTTTTTCGCGTTTACCACCGCCTGCTTATATTCTTCGGTGGCGCTGCTCTCTTCCGTTGCGAGGAACCTCGTTCCCATCTGAACACCATCCGCTCCCATCCGCAAGAATCTTACGATGTCGCCGTGGGTGTAAATCCCTCCGGCGACGATGACGGGGAAGCCGCCGTACTTCAACGCCATGTCCTTAACGGGGGGCAAGAGGTTTTCGAGTCTGTTCTCTTCGAGATCCAAATGATCGATCCGGAAACCGAGATGCCCTCCGGCGAGCGGTCCCTCGAGCACGACCGCATCCGGCCGATACCCCAACCGTTCCCATTTCCTGCAAATGAGATCAAGGGCCCTTGCGGAGGACACTATCGGTATTAGGGCTGTATCCTTAGGAGGCTGAATCGCGGGCAGGTTCAGGGGCAATCCGGCCCCGGAGATGATGACATCGGCCTGTGCGTCAAGGGCCCCGCGAACGGAATCTTCATAGTCCCTCGCGAGTGCGCCCATGATGTTGATGCCGGCAAAGCCTCCCGCGGACCTGGCCAACGAAATTTCCTCGTACGCGGCCTCATATGTCCTGACCTTTTTCCCGTTTCTCTTCGAGAGGAGCCTGTCGAGGCAGGCGCTCGAAACGACGCCGACCCCCCCCTCACGCGCTACGGCGGCCGCAAGGGGATACAAGGAAACCCCCACACCCATCCCGCCCTGAATAATCGGCAGGGTGATCTTCCTTCCCTTGATCGTCAACGACGGCAATGTTCCTGAGCCAGACATGTACTTCCTTTCTTGAGCCCCGTGAGACAAACCGCAAGAGGATCTAAATCCTACGGGAATGTCTGCGTCCCGTTCCGTGAAAATGCTTACGACAGCTTTTTTAGTATAAACGATTCCTACGAGAAAAAGCTCTTTTTTGTGAGAACGAGGGGCGCTCTGTTGCTCGCATGGGCCTTGTGATGAGGATGCCGCGGATGTGAAAGACGGCCGACCTTGTCAGTCTTTCGCCGTGTTTCGGCATGAAACCCTCTGTCCCTTGACATCTCTGCGCCCTTTTGACTAATGTAAGTAAGCGCTAACAAACATGACAACGAACAGCGGTACACGAAAGAGGATTTTGGAGGCCGGGTTACGGGTCTTTTCGAAGAAGGGCTATCTCGGTGCCACGACGCGGGAGATCGCGGGCGAGGCGGGAATCGCGGAGGTGACCCTCTTCAGGCATTTCTCGTCGAAGGAAAAACTCTTCGAGGAAGTGATACACACCTACACCTTTCTCCCGGCCCTGAAAGGGCTGCTTCCCGAATTGAGGGACATGGATTACCCCGGCGCTCTCTCGGAGATAGCGAAGAGGTTTCTCGCGAGGCTATCCGAGAGGAGGGAACTGATACAGATCATGAACGCCGAGGTGCGGCTCTATCCCGCGAAGGTGAAGGAGATCTATCACAATTTTGTGGATGAAATCTTCAGGACGCTAGCGTCCTATTTCAAGGAGCTGAAGGGCAAGGGTGTTCTGCGGGACTTTCATCCCGAACTGGGTGCCCGGGCCTTTCTCGGGATGTTCTTTTCGTACTTCAACGCGCGGGAATTCCTCCTGCAGAGGAAATATCCCTTCACGGACGAGAGCGTCGTGCATGAGTATGTGGATATCTTCGTGAAAGGGACGTTGAGAGCGAAGACGCGACAGGGAGAGAGGAAAGGGTGATGAGAAAAGGGTGATGAGAAAAGGTGGGGAAGGGCAACTGTCGATGAACGGGAATTCGGTTTCTGTGAACGTGATGATACTCCTTGTTGCGGCTGTATTATCGGTATCCCTTCTGGCGTCTTGCTCGAGCGAAAAGAAGGCGCCTCCGAAGAAAGATGCGGTTCCGGTTTCAGCCAGCGATGTCGTGCAGAGGACGGTTCCCGTGCAGCTTCGTGCCATCGGCAATGTCGAGGCTTACACTACGGTCGGGGTGAAAGCGCAGATCGGCGGAGAACTTCAGACCGTGCACTTCAAAGAGGGACAGGACGTGAGGAAGGGCGACATCCTCTTCACGATCGACCCCCGTCCTTATGAAGCGGCGCTGAAACAAGCGGAGGCGAACCTCGCAAAGGACAGCGCTCAGCTCGAGAACGCTCGCGAGGAGGTACGGCGTTATGCGGAACTCGTCAAGAAGGGATACGTGGCTCAGGAGCAGTTCGACCAGATCCGCACAAACTTTGCGGCCTTTGAGGCGACAGTGAACGCAGACCGGGCCGTAGTAGAAAACGCCAGGCTTCAGGTCAAATACTGCTACATTTACTCTCCTGTTACCGGTCGTACCGGAAGTCTCCTGTCCCAACAGGGCAATCTCATAAAGGCGAATGCGGATAATCCTATAGTCGTAATCAACCAGGTTCAGCCGATCTACGTAACGTTTTCCGTGCCGGAACAGTACCTCGGTGAGATCAAGAAATATATGGCGATGGAGAAGGTGAAGGTCGATGCGGTCATCGGGACGGATGAAGCTCACCCTGTCGAGGGGATACTCACCTTCGTGGACAACGCGGTCGACGTCACGACCGGCACGATAAAGCTGAAGGCCACGTTCGCGAACGCGGAAAAAAGGCTCTGGCCCGGTCAGTTTGTGAACGTCGTCATGACGCTCACGACTCAGCCGAACGCGATCGTGATTCCCGCTCCCGCGGTCCAGACCGGGCAAAGTGGTCAGTATGTCTTCGTCATCAAGGACGACCTTACCGTTGAGTCACGCCCTGTTGATGTGGGCAGGGCACTCGACGGCGAATCGGTCATCGAGAAGGGACTTCGGGCCGGTGAGAAGGTCGTGACGGACGGACAACTCCGCCTCGTTCCGGGCGTCAGGGTCGAGATCAAGAATGCTGCGGGGCGCGGTAAATAATGCACGTATCCGAGCTCTTCATCAAACGGCCGATCATGACCTCACTGGTCATGCTCTCGATCCTCGTCGTCGGTATAGGCGGATACC
>DASPUT010000026.1 GCA_035622735.1 Thermodesulfovibrionales bacterium
GAACTCGTCCAGGAATTCGGTTGTGAACCTTCCCCTGAGGAGATCGCCGAAAGGGTTCATATGCCTGCAGGAAAGGTGCGAACGATCTTGAAGATGTCGAAGGAACCGGTATCCCTCGAAACCCCGATAGGGGAAGAGGAAGAGAGTCATCTCAAGGACTTTATCGAAGACGAAAAGACCCTTTCTCCCCTTTCAGCCCTCATCAGCGACGACATGAAGGATGTTGTCGAAAAGGCGATCTGCACCCTCTCTTCAAAGGAGGAGAAGATCATCAGGAAGAGGTTCGGGATCGGGGTCGAGACCCCCCTCACGCTCGAGGAACTGGGCCACGAGTTCCATGTCACGAGGGAGAGGATAAGGCAATTGGAGGTCAAGGCGATCAGGAAGTTGAAGCATTCCGACTTAAACCGTGAGCTGAAGGCCTTCGTAGAGCTCCGGCAGGGCGAATCGTAAACGAATCTTCAGAAGCGGATCCCCATATCGGGCATGAGACTCGTGAGTTCTCTCACCCTGTTGAAGAGAAGCATGACGCCGAAGATGATGAGGAGAAGACCGCTGACGATCATAACTCCACGCATGTGCCTCAGCAGCCTTCTCGAATAGCTTAAGAAGCTGTTCATCGCGAGGGAAGAGACAAAGAACGGAACCGCGAGACCGAGTGAATAGGTCGCAAGGAGTTTAAACCCATAGAGGGCAGAGCCCTTCGTGCTCGCAAAGAGGAGTATCGTCCCGAGAATCGGGCCGATGCACGGCGTCCAACCCGCAGCGAAGGTCATACCTACAAGAAACGTACCGACATATCCGACAGGTTTTCCGGAAAGGTGAACCTTCTTGTCCCGCGTCAGAAAATCTATCTTCAGAAAACCTGCCACAAAGAGGCCGAAGAGGATGATGAGAATCCCGCCGCCTATCCTTATCCATTCCTGGTAAGCGAAGAGAAGACGACCCACGACCGAAGAGGATGCCCCAAGTGCGACAAAAACGGCGCTGAACCCCAGGATAAAAAAAAGGGAACTGGTCATCGTGAGATTGCGCACCCTCTTTCTGTCGACTTCTGCCGTCAGGTCCTCGAAAGATATGCCGGTTATGAACGAGACGTAGGAAGGCACAAGCGGAAGTACGCAAGGAGAGAGGAATGAGAGGATTCCCGCAAAGAAAGCGAGGGCAAATGAGACGTCCTTCACCGTGCGCACTCCTCCATGCCGCCTTTAATCTTTTCGACGGCATGAGGGATGACATCGAGAATGACGGAAAGGTTTTCCGCCACGGCCCTCGGACTTCCCGGGAGGTTCACGATCAGCGCCTGCCCCCTGACGCCGGCAACCGCACGCGAAAGCATGGATCGGGACGTCTTTTTCATACCCTCGGTGCGCATCGCCTCGGCCATGCCGGGCACCTCCCTCTCGATGACCTCCAGAGTCGCGTCGGGTGTCACATCCCGCGGACTGAGTCCGGTGCCGCCCGTCGTGATGATGAGATCGACTCTGCCGGCATACTCGATCAGTTTCTCTTTGATCATCGTCTTTTCATCCGGTAGTATCTCGGAAAACCTCACCTCCGCGCCGATGCCCTCGAGCATCCTCCCGATGGCGGGACCGCTCAGATCGTCCCTTTCGCCCCTCGAGCCCTTATCGCTTAAGGTCAGAACAGCAACCGTTATCGTACGACCCTTCATGTCAGTCCCGCTTCTGCCATCAGGTGCCGGAGGGACTCATCGCTGTCCCCTCATGAATGCCTCTTATGGCATCGCCAACCCTGATAGAGCCGCCCTTTAAGACCCTCACGAAAATCCCCTCCTTAGGCATCACGCAGTCGCCGGCCTGATAGTATATCGCACACCGGGTATGGCACTCCTTTCCTATCTGGCTTACCTCCACCTCGATCCCGTCTCCGATAACAAAGCGCCCGCCGACCGGAAGGTTCGGAAGGTCGATCCCCTCGGTCGTAATATTCTCCGCGAAATCACCGGGGCTGACATCGAGGCCCATATCCTGCATCTTTCTTATACTCTCAAGGGCGAGGAGACTGACCTGGCGGTGCCACTGCGACGAAGCATGCGCGTCGCCTTCTATGCCGTAGTTTTCCTTCACTGTCGCTTCCGCAACGGGTTTTTTCCTTTCACCTTTTTTCTCGCTGACATTTATCGAGACGATTTTCGCCGCCATCTGCTCCCCTCGTCATCTTCCGCCGATGCCGTCTTCACAACGCCGAATACCATCAACATATTACTCCGCCGCCGATGACGCTTTCACCGTCATAGAAGACGGCGCTCTGTCCCGGCGCCGGTGCCCACTGGTTCTCATCAAAAACAACGCGCGTCCTCGTATCATCCAAAGGCACTATTGTAGCGGGCTGGTCCTTCATGGTGGACCTGACCTTCACCGTCGCCCTGAAACTCGCGATGCTCCGGTCGTCCGCTCCTTCCGTTGCGGATGTCCCGCGACTCAGCCAGTTCATCCTCCCTACGACGCAGTCTTTCTTCTTCGCTCCGTGCTCAGGGCCCACATAAACCGTATTCGTCGAAGGATCGATCTTCGAGACGTAGAGGGGTCTTCCGGTCGCTACCCCGATCCTCTTACGCTGACCGATGGTGAATAAATGAATTCCCCGGTGCCTCCCGAGAACTCTGCCCGTCTCCGCTTCGACGAGAGGCCCCCCCCTGCCCTCCGTAAGACTCTCGAGAAATGTGACGTAATTCCGCCCGCCGGCAAAACAGATCTCCTGACTCTCCGGTCTTTTCGCGGACGGCAGCCCGAGACTGCGCGCGATCTCCCTCACCTCGTCCTTCGTCTTGCCGCCGAGCGGCAAGGTGAGATGACTCAGTTCTCTCTCTCTGAGAACATAGAGTACATAGGATTGATCCTTTCTCGAATCAATCCCCTTTTTAAGAGAGACGCTCCCGCTCTCACCGCGACGAGATCTTTCGACCCTCGCATAATGTCCCGTGGCGATGAAATCAGCTCCCCGCTCCTCTGCCGCTTTCAGGAGATAGGAAAATTTGATCTTCTCGTTACAGAGGATGCAGGGGTTCGGCGTAAATCCCTGTTCGTATGCCTCGACGAAGGGTTCTATCACCTGTTCTGTGAATTCGTTTCGCAGGTTCACCATGGAATGGCCGATACCGATCTTTTCCGCGGTCTTTCTCGCATCGAGGAGAGATTCAAGAGAGCAACAGGCGGATGCCACACCGCTCTGAATCCGCCTCTCCCCCAGGATAAAGCTCACCCCTTCGACTTCGTACCCCTGTTGCTTGAGGAGATACGCGGCGACAGAGGAGTCGACCCCGCCGCTCATCCCGACAATCACCTTCATGCCTTATGATACCAGAAATCGGAAAAAAGCCGACAGCGGAGGAATGTTCCGGAGACCTCACTCGTGCCGCATCGTGGGCCCAAGACCCTCAGCCCTTTCGGATCCTCACCTTGGTATAGGCGCCCTCGAGCTCTGCCTTAAGATTCTTGAAGTCACCCTTTCCCATCGTTCTGATCACGATATTCCTGTACCCCTCCTTAACGCCCTCGTGCGAGGTCAGGATACTCTGAAGGCTGAATCCACGTTTTCTGATGATATCTGCAACTTCCTTTATCGACCCCGGTCTGTCCTCGACGGTGAGGCATATCCTGTTTCCGCCATGGCGGATTCCCGTAATGTCGACAAGGGCGCGGAATATATCCCTGTCGGATATGATCCCCACAAGCCTTCCGTTGTCCAATACCGGGAGGCATCCGATATGCTCGTCGAACATGACCATCGCGGCTTCCTCCACAGGGGTATCGGATGATGTCGTATGGACCTTCGATTTCATGATCTCCCCGACCCTCGTCTTCGCCAGGAGATAGTGTAATTCATAGATATCGAGAGCTGTCGCCTTCGACGGGGTAAATTCCTTTACATCCCTGTCCGATACGATCCCCCTGACCTTCCCTTCCTCCACTACGGGCAAGTGCTTTATTCCGTTATCCTTTAAGAGGCGCAGCGCATCGGAGACGCTGTTATCCGGGCTTACCGTAACAACCTTCTTCGTCATCCAAGAGGATACAAACATTTCACACCTCCTATGAAAGTGATCAAATCAAACGTCTCTTCCTCGAAACAGGCGGAGAATCGTCGCCATAACGTCGCACATCAGGGTTTCTCTGTTACACCCCCAGATACGCCGTTTTCACATGCTCGTTGCCGAGCATCCAAGAACCCGCACCCTGTAACACGACCTTGCCGCTCTCGAGCACATACGCCCTGTCAGCGATCGCGAGGGTCTGCTTCACATTCTGTTCGACGATGAGGACCGTGGCCCCCTCTTCCCGTATCCTCTTTATAACGTTGAATATCTCGCGAACGAGGATGGGCGCGAGACCGAGAGAAGGCTCATCGAACATCAGGAGTTTCGGCAGCGACATCAACCCCCTTCCTATGGCGACCATCTGTTGTTCCCCGCCGCTCAGGGTACCGGCCAGCTGCCTTCTGCGCTCCCTGAGCCTCGGGAAGAGTTCAAACACCATCTCCTTCGTCTCGTCCCGCTTTTCCCTCGCTTTCCCCTTCAGTGAACCCATGTCGAGATTTTCCTCCACGGTCATCTCGACAAAGAGTCTCCTTGCCTCGGGACAGAGGGCGATACCCATCTCGATGAGCCGGTACGCCTCGATTGTATGGATCGGCGTGCCCTCTAAGAGTATCTCTCCTTTCCTGGGCCTCAAGATACCGGAAATCGTTTTCAGACTCGTTGATTTTCCCGCGCCGTTTGCGCCGATAAGGGCGACCACCTCACCCTTCTTCACCCCGAAGGAAACATCCCAGATTACCTGGACGTCACCGTAAAAGACATCGATGTTTCTTACCTCAAGCACCTTTTTCCTCTCCGAGATACGCCTCCACAACGAGAGGGTTGTCAGCGATTTCCAAGGGAGTCCCCTCGGCGATCTTCTCACCATAGTTGAGCACGACGATCCTGTCCGATATGGACATGATGACCTTCATATGGTGCTCTATGATCATGATCGTTATCCCTCTTTCCTTTATCTTCTTGATGATCTCGATCGATTCATCAAGTTCACGGGGGTTAAGCCCCGCAAAGGACTCGTCGAGGAGGAGCAGTTCCGGCCGAGTCGCGAGGGCCCTCGCGATCTCAAGTTTCTTCCGCTTCCCCAGGGGAAGTCCCCGTGAAATGAGATCCCTGTCATCAAGCAAACCGGTGAACGCAATCGTCTCCAGGGCCAGCTCCTCGGCCTGGGCCCTTCCTTTCACTCTCAGGAAGGCGGAGGCGATGACATTATCAAGGACACTCATCCTCTGTAACGGCTTTACTACCTGAAAGGTTCTTGCGATCCCGAGTCGGCAGATTTCATGAGGCCTGCGGCCGGATATTTTCTCATGATTCAGGAGGACCTCACCCCTCGTGGGTTTATAAAAACCATTCACGACATTAAAGAGCGTCGTCTTCCCGGCACCGTTCGGTCCGATGAGTCCGAGTATCTTTCCTTTCTTGATCTCGAACGAGACATCGCTTATCGCTGCGAGTCCGCCGAAGAACATAGAAACCCTCTTGATAGCGAGCAAACTCACCGCGAAGTCCTCACCATCCTCGAAAGGACTCGCGAGAGCTTCGGAAAATCGCCGACGATGCCGTTCGGCAGATAGATGACAATTACGATGAGGAGAATCCCGAAGAGCGTCTGGTACGCGGTACCGAGACCTGGAAGGGACCTGATGAATTCGGCAAGGACGACCATGATGATCGCTCCGACAAAAGGACCGAGATAGGTAGCCACCCCTCCCACCATGACGATCATGATCGCGATGATCGATATGTCATGCAGCGCAAAGACGACATTCGGATCGATGTAGCCCATATAATTCGTATAGAAAGCCCCGGCGATTCCGGTAATGGTTCCGCTGAGACATAACGCTATGGTCTTGTAGAACGTCGTATTTATTCCCAATGATTCCGCTGCGTCCTGATCTTCCCGTATCGCCACGAAATAATATCCGAGTTTTGATTCGATCAACTTCTTCACGAGGAAGTAGGTCGCCGAGGCAATGAGCAGGATGATATAGTAGTACCATAGTTTTCCGACCCAGGTCCTCTCCTGTACCATGATACCGAGAGAGCCCCCGGTAAAACCGACGAGATTCTCCGCCGTGATCCTCATCACCTCGCCGCTCGCCAGGGTCGCGAGTGCAAAAAAGGGTCCCCTCAGCCTCAGGACTATGAACCCGAGAATCAGGGCGAAGATTCCGACGATGACGATACTGAAGGGTATTCCCCACCAGGGTGACATGCCGAGTTTCGCGTAGAGGATGCCCGCTGTGTAAGCCCCGACTCCGAAATAGGCGGCGTGGCCGAAAGATACCTGGCCGCAGTAACCGCCGAGGAGGTTCCATGCCATACCTATCGTGGTCCAGATAAAGACGAGTATGAGGATATGCATCACGTACGTGCTGAAGCCGGCAAA
This sequence comes from Thermodesulfovibrionales bacterium, assembly GCA_035622735.1. Classification (NCBI taxonomy): domain Bacteria; kingdom Pseudomonadati; phylum Nitrospirota; class Thermodesulfovibrionia; order Thermodesulfovibrionales; species Thermodesulfovibrionales bacterium. The sequence continues at coordinate 6,450 of DASPUT010000026.1, forward strand.
CGGGAGAAGCGCAGCGATGGTCAGAACGATAAGAGGAATGTGTCTCCTCATCTGCCGAATCTCTTCTTCCTGAGGAGAGATGCCACACCCCCGGGCAGGAAAATGAGGCAGGCGACGAAAATGACGAATCGCCCCACAGGGGCCCAGCCCATGCCGACATAGGTGGAGGTCAGCGACTCAAAGACGCCGAGGATCAGGCCCCCGATGATCGCGCCGACCGTTGAGCCAAGCCCTCCGAGGATCGTGATCACAAAGGCGATGAGGGTAAATTGACCGCCGAGGGCGGGATAGAGGTAGTAGATAGGAATAAAGAGGCACCCTGCCGCACCCACAAGTCCGGAACCGATTCCAAAGGTGACCACCCGCATCAGCTTCACGTTCACTCCCATGAGGAGGGCAGCGTCAGGGTCCTGCGCGGTAGCACGTATCGACTTGCCGGTATCCGTTTTTGCGAGAAAGAACCAGAGCGCTGTGGTGATAAAAACGGCAAAGACAAACGAAACGGTCCACGGCACCGAGAGGGAGAGTTCGATGGGAGAGGTCTTCCAGTAATCGCTGAGATACC
>DASPUT010000027.1 GCA_035622735.1 Thermodesulfovibrionales bacterium
GAAACTTTATTGTATGTCCAAAGACGTTCCTTATGGCAGATTTTAAGAACTTTGTTGTCTAAGCGAAACTTTGTTGTCTAAGCGAAACTTTGTTGTCTCCGGATATGCAACCCCTTGATTTTATTGGCGGTCCCAACGGGATTCGAACCCGTGTTTTAGCCTTGAGAGGGCCACGTCCTAGGCCTCTAGACGATGGGACCAGTGGCTGGGGAGAGAGGATTCGAACCCCTATAAGCAGATCCAGAGTCTGCCGTCCTGCCATTGGACGACTCCCCAAAAGAGAAGCAAAAGCTCCCTACAATTCAGCTATGATTTATACCATATCATTTGCCTGCTTGTAAACATCCGCCCTTTGTGGAGAAGGACGGGAAATGCTACGTGACGTGTATCTAAACCGCTTTCAGAGGGGAGTATTTTGCAGCCGTGCGTGTCTGCTAGGAGCAACGAATTTCTTGCCCTGGCGGGTATCTCTCTCTATCAGGAGCCGGGTGATATCGCGAAGCATTTCACTCCTGTTCCTCTCCCATTTCGGTGCTATAAGAATCGAATCGGGCGCAGTCGCAAAAAGCCGCTGAATGACGATTTCAGGGGACAACCTCTCGAGAAAATCGACCACAAAATTAAGATAGTCCTTGTAACCGAAGACGGGAAAAGGACTTTCGCCGAAGAAGGAGGCAAGGGGAGTGTCCCTGACTATCTGGAGTTGATGAATCTTCAAGAAGCCTAAAGGAAGCGCTGAAAGCGCTCCAGCCATCGAGAGGGTCTCCTGCCGCGTCTCTGTCGGAAATCCGACAATGATGTGTGCCCCGATCTCGATGCCCCTCCCCTCCGTCATTGTGAGAGCGTTTAAGAAGGTTCTGTAATCGTGTCCCCGGTTGATGAACCGAAGGCTCTTGTCGTACATTGATTGAAGTCCGTATTCCACGAGTACGAAGTACCGTGAGGCGAGAGACTCGAGGAGAGCGATCTTTTCCCGGTCGATGCAGTCAGGCCGTGTGCCGATTGCGAGCCCCATTACCGAAGGCTCGGTCAGCGCTTCCCGGTAAATGCGTTCGAGCTCTTCAACCGGTGCATACGTGTTCGTAAAGGGCTGGAAGTAAACGATAAACTTTTCGGAACCGTACCTTCTCTTGAGATACTCGATGCCGTTCCGCACCTGTTCCTTAATAGAAAGCGCCGGTCTGCACGAGCCGGGCCTGAAACTGTCGTTGTTGCAGTAAATGCAGCCGGAAACCCCAAGAGTTCCGTCCCTATTCGGACAGGTGAACCCCGCATCCACATTCACCTTGTGAACCGAAGTGCCAAACCTTTCCTTTGTAAATCTGCCGAATGAATTATATCGCATGGCGTATTAGTTATTATAACACTTGCATGATGATGGCTGAGAAGATCAGTCCGTCGAGGACCGGGCGAGGGTGACCACAACCACCTCTTTGGCGCCCGCCTTCACAAGGGTTTTCGAGCATTCCCTCACCGTGGCGCCGGTTGTCATGACGTCGTCAAGAAGGAGCAATTGTTTGCCCGCAACAGGCTCGACAACCTCGAAAGCATTTTTCAGATTTGCGAGCCGCTCCTTTGCCTTAAGACCTATCTGCGCCGGGGTATCTTTCCTTTTGTGCAGGGCATTCATGCAGAGCGGAATCTCGAGTCTCCGTGCCAGCACCCTCGCAAGGAGAAGGGTCTGGTTAAAGCCCCGCTGCCGAAGCGCACTCTTGCTTAGAGGAACGGGAACTATTCCATCGAGGGCAGGGAAGGTGAGCTCATGAAGGAACCCTCCTAAGGGTTTGACAAGCCTTTTGACTCCGTTGAATTTGAGCAGATGGATAGCCTCCCGAAGGGTACCGGAGTAAAGGCCGAAGTTCAGCACCGATGAGAAAGAGGGCTTGCGAGAGAGGCAATCCCCGCAGACAAGGGAGCATTCGGACGAGAGAGGAACCGCACAGATCCGGCAGGAAGGGCCGCGGTATCTCTCTATGCCCGACCAACAATCCCTACAGATTGGTGCGTAAGACAGGGAATCGGAGTGATTGTTACATACAGGACATCTGGACGGGTAGAGCGCGGCCAGGGAAAGGGACGCTACCGGATATCCCCTCTGTTTAATGCTTCTCCACATTTCCCGCACCTCAGGGGTATCGAAAGTTTATCCCGTCGGACCCTGTTTTGGACTTTGCAAGAGGGGCAAGGGAGGAGTATGAAGTCCGAGCCTCCTTTTGGTTCTTTTATCATCTCTTCGGCCTGTTCGGCACTGGCGGATTCCTGGCTGCCACGCTCGTACTTCTCGCCGGGAGAGTCAAGAGACTTCAAGAACTCTCGGTAATTCGAATCCTGCTCGATCAGTTCGACACCCATCCCGTCTTTAAAGAGAGAAGACATCCCGGTCTTTACCGTTCTCCGAACGGTTCCTTTGAGGATGCAGATCTTTCCGTCGGGAAGATAGAGTTCTATGTCTACGATACTTCCGGGTACGAGACCGTGCTGGGTACGAATAAAGAGTCCGCTCGCGGAAAGATCGCTCGATATCCCACGGTATTTTGAATCACCTGAGGAGAACGTAGTTTCGAGTCTCTTTATGATCCTTCGGGATACGGCATCAGACATTTAGAACTGTTTCCCGAGGATGATGAGTTCGTTTCTCCGCTGGCCTGTAGAGATGAGATCAACGGAAACGCCGAGGGTCTCCTCGATTTTCTTAATATAACGCCGGGCATTCTTCGGAAGTTCCTTGAATTCCTTAATGCCGGTGGTGTGCTCTTTCCATCCCTCCATCTCTTCATATACGGGTTCGGATTCCTCGAGGACGGAAAATTCTTTCGGAAAATCCTGATAGAGAGCGTTCCCGTGTTTGTAAGCAACACAGACCGCGATCTTATCGAGGCCGTCGAGAATGTCGAGCTTTGTAAGGGCGATCCCTGTCAGGCCGTTGATCCTCGAAGCGTGACGTAATCCCACAAAATCGAGCCAGCCGCATCTCCGGGGTCTTCCTGTCGTGGCACCAAACTCTCCGCCTCTCTTCCTGAGGCCCTCTCCGATGGCATTGTTGAGTTCGGTGGGGAAGGGCCCTTCTCCGACCCGCGTTGTGTAGACCTTAACAATCCCGATGACCTTCGCTATCTTAGTCGGGCCAACCCCGAGCCCGGTGCACGCACCGCCGGCGACCGCGCTGGAGGACGTAACGAAAGGATACGTGCCGTGATCGATATCGAGGAGCGTCCCCTGTGCGCCCTCGAAAAGGACCCGTTTCTTCTTCGAAATCATGTCGTTGATGATGATATCCGTATCGGCAACATACCGGGAAAGTGTTTCGAAGAATTTCAGGTACGTATCGAAGATCTCTTCAGCCCTGAACCCTTCAGTTCCGTATCGGTTCTTAAGGGTAAAATTTATCTCAGCGAGGTTTCCTTCAAGTTTCTCTCTGAAGATCTTCGGCGAGTATAGGTCCACAACCCGTATCCCCAGCCGCCCGATCTTATCGACATACGTGGGGCCGATGCCCCTGCCCGTCGTCCCTATCTTCTTAGAACCTCTTCCGTTCTCATGGGCATTGTCGAGAGCCACGTGATAGGGCATAATCAGGTGGGCGTTCTTGCTTATGAGGAGGTTCCTGTCAACGTCTATACCGCGTTCTTTGAGATCCTTGATCTCCCTCAAGAGGGCTGAGGGTTCGATGACGACTCCGTTCCCGATGACGCAGAGTTTGTCCCTGTGAAGGATGCCGGAGGGAATGAGATGTAAGACGTACTTCTCATCGCTGATAACGACGGTATGTCCCGCATTGTGGCCGCCCTGATACCGAGCGACAACGTCCGCCTCTTCCGTAAGGACATCGACGATCTTTCCTTTGCCTTCATCTCCCCATTGTGCGCCGACAATAACGACAGCTGACATCTCTTACCTCTCCTCTTCTCGGGGAATAAAAATCATCATACCTGAATTCGGAACAAAAACCAATCTCAAAAGTTCGAAACGATTCCGAAGTCCGGTTCTATGAAGTTGTTCAGGATTTCCCGCTCAGGTTCTTGAATTCCGCGAATGCCCGACGCATTGAAATTAAAGGGCGATAACCTTCAGGGAAAGGATATTCGGCATCGTCTTCATCTCTGACAATTGCGTCTCCGTTATCGGAGCGTCGATGCTGACAACCGAAATGGCCATCCCCCCTGCCTGCTCCCGTCCGAAGTGCATCCTCGCGATGTTGATATTGCACTTGCCGAGATACGATCCGATATTGCCGATGACCCCAGGCCTATCATTGTTAAAGATGAAGAGCATGTTCCCTTCCGGAAATATCTCGACGGGGAAATTATTGACCTTTACGATCCTCGGGTCCCTCCTGCTCAGGAGGGTACCGACGAGCTGGTTTTCCTTTCCGTCCGTCCTCACCCTGAGGACGAGCGTGCTCTGATAGTCTCCTGCGTCAGCGCTCTTCATCTCCCGGACTTCTATGCCCCTTTCCTTTGCGATGATGGGAGCATTGACAAAATTCACCGTCTCTTCGAGAATAGGGGTCATAAAGCCCTTCAGGAGGGCGATCGTTACCGGTGCGGTATTCAGTTCGGAGGCCTCCCCCCTGTATTCGATGGTAATCTCTGTTACGGCTCCTTCGAATGCCTGAGAGGCAAAGCTTCCGAGTTTTTCCGCCAGGTTCAGGTATGGCTGTAACCGAGAGACCTGTTCCGAAGGGACGGACGGGAAATTCACCGCGTGTCTGATGACTCCGTTGACCAGATAGTCCGCTACCTGTTCGGCAACGGCCACGGCAACATTCTCCTGGGCCTCTTCTGTGGAGGCGCCGAGATGGGGCGTGCAGATGAGATTATCGAGAGAAAGGAGTGGGTTATTCTCCGGAGGTTCTTTTTCGAAGACATCGAGCGCCGCCCCCGCCACCTTTCCGCTCTTCAGTGCGTCGTAGAGGTCAGACTCATTCACAATCCCCCCCCGGGCACAGTTGATGATACGCACGCCGTTCTTCATCCCTTCGATCGTCTTCTTACTGATGAGATTTCTCGTATCTGCCGTAATAGGGGTATGAATCGTTATGAAATCAGCTCGGCCGAAGAGGGCCGGCAGCTCGACCTTTTCGATCCCGATCTCGGCAGCGTTCTCTTCACTGAGATAAGGGTCGTAGCCGATGACATTCATCTCAAGGGCCAGGGCCCGTTTCGCGACCTCTTTCCCGATGTTTCCGATGCCGACTATGCCGATCGTCTTGTTATAAAGCTCGACTCCCGTGAACCTTTTCTTTTCCCATTTGCCTGCCTTCATGGAAGTCGTAGCCTGGGGGATCTGCCGCGCAAGGGCGAACATGAGGGCCATCGTATGTTCCGCAGTTGTGACGGTATTGCCCCCCGGCGTATTCATCACCACGATGCCTTTCTTTGTTGCTGAGACCTTATCCACATTATCGAGCCCGGAGCCTGCCCTCCCTATGACCTTGAGGTTTGCAGCCGATTCGAGGATTTCAGCCGTCACCTTTGTTGCGCTCCGTATGATGAGGCCGTGATATTCGCCGATAGAAGCCTTCAGCGCTTCGGGGGCCATCCCTGTCTTTACGTCCACATCGAGGCCGGCTCTTTTCAGTATTTCGATTCCCCTGGGGGATAGACTGTCGCTCACAAGAACCTTCATGAATCCTCCTCGTTATTTCGACAGAAGCTCTTCCGCGACCGCGACCCCTGTCCCGAACGTGATGGGGTATCCCATGGACTTCAATACCATCTCGACGCCGGCAATAGCCGTTATGATATCGAATGTGTCTGCATATCCGAGATGTGCGATGCGGAATATCTTGCTTTTGGCCTGCCCCTGGCCGCCGGCAGCGGTAATCCCGTACCTGACCCTGAGGTTCTTGTAAACCTCCTGACCGTCTAGACCGGCAGGGGCATTAATCGCGGTGACTGAATTGCTGGGCGACTCTTTCGAAAAGAGTGACAACCCCATGGCTTTCACCGCCTCTCGGGTAGCGTTCGCAAGTCTCCGGTGCCGGTCGAAGGCGCCCTCGAGCCCTTCTTTCTGGAGGAGCTTCAGACATTCGTTCAATCCGATAATGAGCGTCACAGGGGACGTGAAATTTGTCTGGTTCTTTGAGAGAGATTCCCTCTCTTTCTTGAAGTTGAAATAGAATTTCGGACATTGTGCCCTGTCTGCAAACTTCCACGCCTTGTCGCTTACGCCTACAAAGGCAAGCCCCGGAGGAAGCATGAGGCCCTTCTGAGAGCCGCCGATCAATACGTCGATCCCCCAAGCGTCCATCCGCAGGTCATGTGCCACAAGAGCCGATATGGCATCGACAACGAGGATCTTGTCGGCGTGATTCCTCACTATGGCGGCGACGGCCTCAACATCATGATAGACCCCCGTCGATGTCTCCGAGGCCTGAATAAAAACCCCTTTTATCGACGGGTCTTCCTTCAGGGCCTTCTCGATCATTTCAGGCTTTACCGCGTATCCCCAATCGAGTTTTATCTCTCTCACCCGAAGGCCGTATGCATTGCAGATCTTTGTCCAACGTTCCCCAAAGTTCCCGGCGTTTACCACGAGAACCGTCTCTCCGGGACTGAAGAAATTACTCACGGATCCTTCCATCCCGCCGGTTCCGGATGAGCTGAGGATAAGCACGTCGTTCTGTGTCTGATAGAGCCACTGAAGCCCTTTCTTTGCAGCATCGAGCACCGGTAGAAAATCGGGCGACCGGTGATGTATTATCGGCATCGCCATAGCAAGGAGCGCCTCGGAAGGCACAGGCGTCGGCCCTGGGGCGAGCAGATATCTCTTGATCATGAAGACCTCCTCGTCATTCACCGCACTTCGGGCATGCAGCGGACGGTTCTGCGCCGAGCACACGAAGCGCCTCGTGATAGAGATTGTTAGAATATCTCATAGACCGTTATTTGGTCAAGTTTGCTTTACAAGGTTATCGGTTGATTAGTATAATTAATAACATGCGAAAAAGGGTTGTTATCGGGTTGGCGATCTTGCTGACGGGGTTTCTCTTGGGGGGGATATCTTTTTATATCCTCGGAAAGGTCACCGGTCCGCAGGCTATCCGCGCGCCTTTTACTCCGCGCGTGCCGTCGCAGATCCTCGAGACGAGCAGGGCCTTTTCGGAAATTGTGGCTGCCGTGTCACCGGCGGTAGTGAATATATCTTCAACGAAAGTCATACGCCGCGATTCGCCGGCCTTTTCGGAAGATCCCTTCTTTGATTTCTTCAATCCCTTCCATGATTTTGGCCTTCCCAAGAAATGGAAGGAGCAGAGCCTCGGTTCCGGAGTGATCGTGTCGAAGGACGGCTATATCATAACGAACAACCATGTTGTTGAGCAATCTGAAGATATCAGGGTCACCTTGTATGACAGGAGGAGTTTTCGAGGCAAGGTGGTCGGTGCGGACCCGAAGACAGATATCGCAGTGGTCAAGATATCGGCAGACGATCTGCCGACGGCTCCGTGGGGCGATTCGGACAGACTGCAGGTGGGAGAGTTTGTACTCGCCATAGGTAATCCCTTCGGCCTGAGCCATACGGTGACCATGGGGATTATCAGCGCGGTCGGAAGAGCGAATGTCGGAATCGCTGACTACGAGGATTTCATCCAGACCGATGCCGCAATCAACCCCGGCAACTCAGGCGGTCCCCTTGTGAACATTAAAGGCGAACTCATCGGTATCAACACCGCGATATTTTCGAGAAGCGGCGGATATCAGGGTATCGGGTTTGCCGTTCCCAGCAATATGGCCAGGCTGGTCATGGATCAGCTCATGAAGCAGGGCAGAATCGTGCGGGGGTGGCTCGGGGTTTCCATTCAGGATGTCACGCCGGAGCTGTCGCAGAAATTCGGGCTCAAGGATGCGAGGGGTGCCCTCGTGAGTGATGTTACGAAGGGGAGCCCTGCGGAAAAGGCCGGAATTGCCAGGGGGGATATCATCCTCGAGTTCAATGGAAAGGAGATCACGAGCGTCGGGGGCTTGCGGAACCTGGTCGCC
>DASPUT010000028.1 GCA_035622735.1 Thermodesulfovibrionales bacterium
CATGTCTCCCATATAAGCTGAGATATGCAGTCTTTAAGAAGTCGCTGTTCTTATTCATTTGAGATATCTGAGACTCGTCTGACCACTGGTTATATTCAGCGGTTACTGTCCTTATGTGGTGAAAAGGGTTTTTTTCTCCCAATCTGATCAGCAGGTCGTGGTCCTCATAGAGTTCAAAGCTTCCATCGAAACCGCCTATCGCTACAAGGAGAGCCCTATCAAACAACAAACATATCAAGGGAATACAATTCTCAAAAATAAATGTGTTGTACCTAAAATCATGAGAGTATATAAGCTCTTTTCTTTTTATTCTCATTTCTTGCGACAGCGGGTCATATTCCTTGTATACCATTAAAGAGTCAGTATATGCGACTTTGAAATCACTTTGTTCCAGATAACTCACAAGCGTCTCCACGTGCTCGGGATAGAGCTCGTCATCGTCATCTAAGAATCCGACGTATTCCCCCTTCGTGTTCTCGATCCCGACATTTCCGGCATGGGCACGACCCATGTTTTTTTCAAGCCTCTGATAATTGAGGGACACATCTCCGAGGATGGTCTTGATTTCGTCCAGATCGAGGTCACAGCCGCCGTCGTTCACAAGGACGACTTCTATGGGGCGATAGGTCTGAGACGCGATACTCTCCAATGCTCGCCTTAGGAGCTTCGGCCTGTCTTTGGTCCTGACGATTATCGAAACCAGGGGTTTATCACTCGTATTATTCATGTTGCGGTCTTATTTCTCACTTTTCCATGTTACAGAAGGTTTATGGGAAATATATCCGTGAAATCTGGCTACCACGTGTCTCTGTATTTTACAAGAATTTAGGCGGAAAATGCTTGAAAACCTGCTCGTTTTATTCCTCACCACCTCATGAAAAGCCTCTTCATATTCCTCCACTCCCCTGCGGGGTCTTTCGCCTCTTCGAACTCGAAGTCTCTGTAGGTCTTTATCGCGAGCCCACCGTCCGCTCCGGAAGCTCCGGACAACGTTTCAGATACCTTTATCGCCCCATCCCTGTCGGTCCGGTAAATCTTTCGCCCACTGAGCCTTTCGAGCGTACCCGGATGTGGATGGCCGTATTTGTTATATCTCCCGACGCTGATCACCGCTATTTCAGGTGATACCGCTCGCAAAAAATCTTCCGTGGTCGAAGTGCCGCTTCCGTGATGGGAAACCTTGAGAACGTCGCTTACGAGCAGTCGCCCGAAATGCACCATGTCTTCCTCCGCCTCAGCCGCGGTGTCGGCAGTGAAAAGGAAGGACTTCTTTCCGGTCAGCTTCAGCACGAGGGAGTCATTGTTTTCGGAGACCGCATCGGTGCCGTGAACAGTATAGAAACCCTTGTAGGGATGAAGGATCTGGAGCCGCAGGCTGTCGAAGGTTATCTCATCACCGCGTTCAAACGAACGGTGTGTCACGTCCCTGAGAGAACCGGCGGGGAAGGTGAGTAGCCCGTTGTCCCAGACCTCCCTGACCCTGAAGTTCTTCATGAGACGAAAGGTGCCGCCGGAGTGATCATCATCCGCGTGGGTAATGATGAGCGCATCGACTGTCCTCTTGCCGAGATATCTGAGAAATCCATCAGGTTCTTTCCCGGTTCCTCCGGTGTCGAGAATAAGGGTCTTTCCCGATGGGGTCTCTATTACCGCAGAATCCCCCTGTCCGACATCGAGATAGGTTACCGAAGCGCCCTTTTGTCCTGAAAAGACTGGTGCGATTGCTATACCGGCCCCGATGCAGGCGAGGGCTATCCCGTATCGTTTCCTGCCGAAGAAGAAGACGATGCATCCGGCGTAAAAGGCTAAGACCGCCGCAACCGGAATGGCCGGAATCTTTATGTCCGCAAAAGGTATCGAGGCGAAGAACTTCACCGTTTTCAGGGATAGGCCTGAAATCGACTGAATGAGTGACTGAAAGGGATAATGGCCCGAGAGGATGAAGATGAATGTCGAGAGGAGTGAAAGGGGCACGAGAACGAAACCGATGAAAGGCGTCACAAAGAGGTTCGAAACCGGTGAGAGTATCGAAAAATAATGGAAGTAAAATATCACGAGCAGGGCTGTTCCCAGAGAAGCTGAGAGGGAGACCATCATCGTATTCTTCAGGACAGCCGAGACGCGTCTCCACAATCCGCTTTGCCGGCGGGTCTCCTCCCGCTCTCCCACGGAAAGGCCGATGAACAGAACAGCGAGGAAGGAGAGTTGAAAGGATATGTCCAGAATGGAGACCGGGTCCCAGAGGACTATGAGGAAGGCCGCAAAGAGAAGGGAGTTCAGCCAGAACCCCTTCCTGCCGATGAGAAGACCGGCGAGGAAGATCGTAATCATGATGAATGACCTCACTGCGGGAATGCTGTAACCGGAGATGAGGAGGTACAGCAGCATAAAGGGCAGCGAGAGGAGGGCAGATGCCTGTGACGGCGTGAGGTAGAGGGTGAACCTCTGGAGGAGCCGGTACGGCATGAGGTTAATCAAGAGCCTGAACATTCCGAAGAGGAGCATCGAAAAGAGTCCGAAGTGTGTGCCCGAGATGCTCAGGAGGTGAGCGAGGCCCGTCGTATTGAAGGCGTTCCTCACATCTTCGCTCATCCAGGATCTTTCGCCGGTGGTGAGGGACGCAACGAGGGCGCCCGAATCAGGATCGAATGCCTCTCTCAAGTAGAGGTTCAGCCGGTCTCTCTTCTCCTCCAGTCTTTCGTAGAGCGTGGAGCGGTCAGGCATCTCGGCCTTCTCGATGCCGGCGAGATACGCATAGAGTCTCTCCCCTCCGAAAGCGCCCGGGTTAAGCCGTGACGCATCTTTGCCGAGTTTTGCCGATAGCGTATATCGCGCCCCCCTCGAGAGGCCCTCGTCGGAAATGATGTTCATCTCCTTGCCTTCAAGGGCCTTTATCTCTATACCGGTGTCTGCGTCGGCGGCCGAAAGAATGCTCACCTTTCCGCTAGACCTTCCTCAGGATAGTGGATGGGATAGCTCTTCGGCCGTGCAAGCCATGATGACCATTCTGCCGCTGAAGGGGGAGAGGTCAGTCGGAGGGCTATATCGGAACATCGCGTACAGGAAACCAATAACGATAACCGGTAGAAGGAGGGGTCTTTTTGTGAGGAAGAGAAATGCCGCCGCTGCTACCGCTATGATAATCGTTGAGATGGGGAAGAAACGGAAAAGGGGGAAGAGTGCGACCCCGGAGAGAAATGAAAGGAAGAGATACATCAGGCCGACATCTTCTTCTTTATCACCCCGGCGATCTCCTTTGCCCATTTTTCTGCGAGCCGTTCCTCATCCGCCTCGACCATCACCCGCACTTTGGGCTCCGTGCCGGACGGTCTCACGATGACCCTTCCCCTTCCGTCGAGGCTGCCTTCGGCATCCCTCACCGCCTCCAGGACCTCAGGAACTGATTTCATGTCAGTCTTCTTCTCGACGGGCACATTGATGAGCACCTGCGGATAGAGCGTAATGCCGGCCACCAGCCGGGAAAGGGGGGTTGCCTCCTTCTTCATCATCGAGAGGACGTGAAGTGCGGTTATGGGGCCATCACCTGTTGTGTTCCCGTAGAGACAGATAATGTGCCCTGACGGCTCTCCGCCCAGGACATACCCTTCCCGGGACATCTTTTCTGCAACAAACCGGTCCCCTACCTTTGTCCTGAACATCCTGATGCCCTCTTCGGCGAGGTAGTTTTCGAGCCCGAGGTTGGACATGACCGTCGAGACGACGGCATCACCCTTCAGTAATGCCTTTTTTTTGAGCTGCACGGCCCAGAGGCCCAAAAGTTTGTCACCGTCCACAAGGCAGCCTTTCTCGTCGCACATGAGTGTCCTGTCCGCATCCCCGTCATGCGCTATCCCCGCATCGGCCTTATGGGCCCTTACGGCCTTGAAGAGAGACTCCATATGGAGCGTTCCGCAGCCTTCATTGATGTTGATGCCGTCAGGCCTGTCATGTATCGCAATAACATCAGCCCCCAGCTCCCGCAAAACCCATGGAGTCACCTTGTATGCGGCCCCGTTTGCGCAGTCCACAACCACCTTCAGCCCTTCAAGGGTGCTCCCGCGGGCTATCGTCGACTTGATATACTCGATATACCTTCCCGTTGCGTCGTCGAGCCTGAACGCCTTCCCGATATCAGCGCCCGAAGGTCTTCGCGAGCCGAGGCCGTCATCAACAACGAGCTCTTCTATCCTCTGCTCCAGCTCGTCGGGAAGCTTACAACCGTCCGACGAAAAAAACTTTATACCGTTGTCCTCGAAGGGATTATGAGAAGCCGAGATGACGACACCCGCATCCGCCCGCAGCGCGCGAGTGAGGAAGGCAATTCCGGGAGTCGGAAGGGGGCCGGTGACGGTAACATTCATCCCCATGGAACAGATACCCGACGTCAGCGCACTCTCGATCATATACCCTGATAGTCTTGTATCCTTTCCGATGAGGACCATGTTCCTGCCGTGTTTCTTTCTCAGAACCCTTGCAGCGGCCATCCCTATCCTCAGGACGTTCTCGGGCGTCATGGGCGGCCTGTTCGTCTTCCCCCTCACTCCATCCGTTCCAAAGAGCCTCACTTTCCCCTCCTCGCTATCCTGACGTTCACATCGACCTTATCAGTCTTCGTCCGTATATTCCTGCCTGAAAGGGCGATCTCGGTTTCCTGCCTGAAGTCCTCATTCAAGCCGGTAATATCGACCGGCTCGGTCCTCAGATAGCCGACCTTGCCAACCTCTGACTGCGCACCTTCTATGACGACATCGGCGGGTTTCACTTCCACCGACTTCACGTAGGATCCCCTCTCGGGCTCACCGGTGATAACGGGGCGCACGGCGACTCTTTTCGTAACGGTCCTCTCAAAAACGACCTTCGCCGAGGAGGGCTCTATCTTTACAACGGTAACGGTAGGAGGGAGCCTGACGTCATCGTTTCTTATCGCAAACACCCCTTCACCCTCCTTCGCCTTGGCGACATCGACGGAGACGGTCACATCTCCCTGCCTCACATTCTTCAGGAGACTCTCGTGCCCCCTGATGACGATGCTCGCAGATTTCGCTACAGATTTTGAGATCTCGATGCCCGCCGGGAGATTAATGTATTGTATCGGAACCTCAAGCGCTATCTCTGTCTGCCCCCGTGATGAGACGAAAAACCATAGGAATATCGCAAGCAGGAGAGCCGACAGCTTCAGGGAAAGATTTCCGAAGAGGAGTCTTCGTATCATCTCGTCTTTTGCCTCCCCAGCGTCTTCTGCGAACTCTTCTTCTTGCTCGTCGTAAAGAGTTCCGTCAGGATATCCCGCAAGGTCCCCATATCGACAGGCGAATCGAGCTTGCCCGATATAGCTACGGCTATATTCCCTGTCTCCTCGGACACGATAAGAGCGATGGCATCCGTCTCTTCGGTAAGCCCGATGCCGGCGCGATGTCTGGTGCCCAACGCCTTGCTCACCTCTGTGTTCAGAGAGATCGGGAGAAAACATCCTGCCGCAACTATCCTGTTGCCCCGGATGACGACGGCACCGTCATGAATCGGAGACGTCGGATGGAATATCGTCATGAGGATCTCCCTCGAGACTTTTGCATCGAGGAGCGTTCCCATCTCCACGAAATCCTTCAGACTCGTATCCCTCTCGATCACCATGAGAGCGCCGATCTTCCTGTTCGCGAGGGCCACCGCGGCTTTCACAATCTCATCGAGGGACTTCAGTTCCTCCGCCGAGGTGAATTGAAAGAACCTGGCTTCACCCATCTGTGCCAGTGCCCTCCTGATTTCCGGCTGAAAGAGCACGACGAGGACTATCACGATCTGGACCCAGAGGCTCTGTATCATCCAGTTTACCGTATAGAGCTCGAAATATCCGGAAAGGAGCGAGGCGAGGAGGAGAACGCCGAGACCGATGAGCATCTGGACAGCCTTTGTCCCTTTTATGATCAGGAGGAAACGGTAAAGGATTATCGCGACCAGGACGATATCGATTATATCCCACAGTCTTATCTGCCTTATGATCTCCATGACATAAATTATAAGCGATTAGGCCGGCAATTGACAAAAAGACTTTTCCGTCATAGAATGGTTTTCCCGGTATCGCAGCGAGTTCATTGGACAAGCCGGTACCGGAGGTAGGGATATCGAAGAACCGTGACGCCCCCATGATGGACCAGAAGACGATCATAATGAGGAGTGCCCTTTCCGTGGCAGAAGAGACCGGGAGTGACAGGCTCTTCATCTTCCTGGATACGGTCCGTGACTGCCGGTGGTTTCTCAAGTCGAAATTCTCTAAAGAAAAAGGCATCGCCCTCGTTATTCCGAAGTCGCTGCGCGTCCAGGAGACGGTGCTCCGGGATACCGGTACCGAGGTCATCCGGACATGGTCGGGAAACCAGAGCAGGTTTTCCCGGATAAAGTATGCATTCCTTCACGGTGTCCTCAAGAAAATCATCAAGACCGACAGCAAGGTGGTCTGCGTACTCGGCCCCTGGGGCAGAAGCCACCTCGACACCATTACCCTCCATAACCTCGCCCTTTCGTGGAGCGAGGATTTCCCCTTTGATCCCAGGTCCCTCATCGCAAACGCGGCATTCACCACGGTCATGGCAGTCGTTGATATAGCCCTCGACATCGGTGCCCTCGGCAGGGAAGGCCATTCAGTCGGCACGACCTTTGTCATCGGAGATACGGAAAATGTCCTCAGGTCATCCCATCAGGCGGTCTTCAACCCCTTCAAGGGATACTCGAAACGCGAACGGGTCATCACGAGACCGGAAGTCGTCGAGAGCATAAAAGAACTCGCGAAACTGGACGGGGCCTTCGTGGTCTCGGAGGCCGGGGTTCTGGAAGCTGCGGGCAGACACCTCGACGCACGGAGTGTTATGACAAGACAGCTCAGAGGGCTCGGTTCCCGCCACAGGGCGGCAGCGGGGATAAGTCGCATGACAGGGGCGATTTCCGTCGTCGTATCCGAGAGCACGGGACGAGTGACGATCTTCGAAAAAGGTCACATCATATCGACCCTCGAACCGGTAATCAGCAATCGTCTGGCCTGACCATTGTTGGATCGGGGAATATCAGCCCTAAATCCTGCCATTCTTCGATATTCTTTCTTGTGATTCGCATCACAGTAATTTTTTTGTTTTGGGCTGATAATAGTGACAAGCAATAGGGCAAAACCTCCTCGTAGCAGCCACCTCAAACTTGCTGTGGCAGCTCAGCTGCCACAGCACCCACTTTCTCTTTCCCGATCCTTTTTTTTGTATTTCCGCCAATGGCCTCGCTGGTGAGCTAAACCATGGGATCTTACTATTTCGGGAGATTCACGGTTTGTCGGGGGGCGGATCCACCGCTCAAAAAGTCAGGCCCTCCCTCTCGAGCAACATCTCGGCAAGAAATGCTCCGGGTTTGGCTTCAGAATTAGGAATACGTTCCACCTTGTCGAGATCATAGTGGTTGACGCAGGATGCACAGATATAGAATTTCACGCCGAAATCCTCAATGAGCGTCTTCATGAGATCTGCGACCGGCGAAAATTCATCTTTCTTCTGCCACGTGAGACTCTCGGCGAACCCCTTCTTCGCAAGCAGGACGCCCTTGTCCATGAGGAAAAAATCGAGCGGGATGTCGAGGGCCTTCATGTTCGTGGCGAGCTGCAGTGCCCCCGCTACCTTGTCGGGGTCATCATAGGAATGTGTGATGATGAAGACAAACTTCTTCTCTGCCATGGCAGCCTCCTTACTTTCCCGGCCGATTCCGCCAGGGAACGGTTTCTCGTCAGCACACGCTCCACCTCAGGTCAAGCGTCGATTTCTGTGACACGTGCTACAATTGAGATTGTAACAGGGCGTAGAATGGTAGGCGATGCTGGTTTCGAACCAGCGACCTCTGCCGTGTGAAGGCAGCGCTCTCCCACTGAGCTAATCGCCCGACCGAGGTAATTATAGAATACTGCTCATCCTCAGGTAAAGGTTCTACACCGGCCTTCCGATGGAGAAATACTTGAAGCCCAATCTCCGCATCTTCTCCGGTTCATAGATGTTTCTGAGATCAAAAAAGAACGGCTTTCTGAGCAGACCCTTTATCTTTTCGAGGTCGAGATTCCTGAACTGGTTCCATTCCGTCACGATGACCATCGCATCTGCGTCCTTTGCAGCATCATAGGGACCTTTGCAATAGGTAATCCCAGGGAATATCGACTTCGCGTTCTCCATAGCAACCGGATCATAGGCCCTCACCTTTGCACGGTCTTTGAGGAGGGCCTCGACGAGAGAGAGCGAAGGTGCCTCCCTCAGGTCATCGGTATTCGGCTTAAAGGACAGACCGAGCAGAGCGATGGCTTTCCCTCTCAACCCGCCCATCGCATTTTTCATCTTGTCATAGGCGATCTTTTTCTGGTTCTCGTTCGCGAGAACCGCCGCGTTGATAATCTTCAGGTCCGTCCCGTGATCCTGCGCTATCTTGAGGAGCGCCCTTGTATCCTTCGGAAAACAGGACCCTCCAAAACCGGGACCCGCATGGAGAAACTTCGACCCTATCCGCTGGTCAAGACCCATGCCCTTGGCGACCATCTTCACATCGGCACCGACCCTCTCACAGAGATTCGCAATCTCGTTGATGAAGGATACCTTCGTAGCGAGAAAAGAATTTGAGGCATATTTTATCAATTCCGCCGTCTCGATATTCGTTATGATGAAGGGAGTCTCGATGAGGTAGAGCGGTTTGTAGAGGTCTTTCAGGATGGCTATCGCCTCCTGACTGGACGCGCCGATCACGACCCGGTTCGGCCTCATGAAGTCCTCTATGGCCGCCCCTTCCCTGAGGAACTCGGGGTTTGAGACGATGTCGAAATTATTTCGTGTCTTCAGATTCTTTTCGATGATCTGCCGAATCCTTTCCCCTGTTCCCACGGGGACCGTGCTCTTTGTGACAATCACCTTGTACTCGTCCATATGCCGGGCTATCTCGGCGGCAACCTCGTCGATGTACTTCATGTCGGCAGAACCGTCTCCCCTCGGAGGCGTTCCGACTGCGATGAAGACCACGAGTGCAGAATCCACCGCCTCCTTTATCTTGGTCGAAAAGGTGAGCCTCCCCTGCTTCAGGTTTCTCCTGACGAGGTCTTCCAGTCCCGGCTCGTAGAAGGGCACCTTACCTCTCCCGAGGGATTTTATCTTTTTCTCGTCCTTGTCAACGCACGTGACGAAGACGCCGAATTCGGCAAAACATGCACCGGTCACAAGTCCGACATACCCGGTTCCGATTATTCCTATATGCATTTCCGACCCACCCCTTCAATTTTTTTGAGGAGATTCTTCATGCCTCACATTCGAGGCTTCTATTATGGCAAAGGATCTGTTTCTTGTAAACCTTCCCCGCTCCAGACGACCCCTGCGGCACCGCTTCGCATTCCTAAGGCACTTCTCTTCGTTGACAACTAGAAAGTCAACGAGACATGCGGAAAAGAGTCAGGACAATTGATCGTCCTTCATCAACTTTTTGGGATCCTGAAGGTTAAACATGCGCTCCAGCATTTCGTCCACAACCACGTTCGGCTTTTCTCGTTCGATGACCTTGCCGTCCCAGTTGTACTGCCAAATATACACAGACCTCTTGAAATTGAAGCCGACGAATGCCGTCCAGCTGTTGGAAAACGAATCACGAAATGAAAGAAGTGAATACCTTCGCGACGGATTTTCAGTGTATACCGGCTGCGTGTATTTGGGCCACTGCTTGGCAAAAATACTGATGTCCTCCTTGGTTTCCTGCAATCGCAATGGCGGACGCGGATTCAAATTGACGACATCCTTTTCGGCCATGGTCTGCCCGAGCAGAACCGCGAGGTCCCCACCTTTTTCCTCAGAGGACGCGGTATCGAAAGCCTCGTATGGCAACGGCTCACCGAGTTCCGGTAATTGCCGCGCCAATGCCCGCATGAAAGCCCGGTAGGCAAAAAACGCACCGTAGGCGTTCCAGTGCGTATCCGTATAGAGATACGTGCGTCCTGTCTTCTTTGCCTCCAGCAAGGCTGGGCGGAGGTCCAGCACTTCTACAGACGAATGTGTCTTCATGTGAGCGATGAATTGATCCAGCTTGGTCTGTGGCCCCACCTTCGTAAGCCAGTCCGGCAGGTATTCCGGGTAAACCGAATGCTTGTCAGGCGGAATCACAAACAGGTATTTTATACCCCGATTGGCCAGCCAGTCGCGCCGCTTCTCGAGCAATGCCTGCCAGTTTTTTAAGTCTTCCGGGGTGAAGAGTTTTGCGCCGCGGAAATGCTCGATCATCTGCTCGCCGGTGTAAAAAAGCCAACCGTTACGGCCAATCATCACGTCAGGATGTGTCGCCTCTCTGAAGAGCTCGTGCTTCCATTTTTGCTCACAGCGGATAAGCCTTCTGCGGAAACCAAAGTGATCACTAAAGTAAGCTTCCAGGCCCGCAGGCAGGGCGCGGACACCGTTCACACTCAGGATGACCTGAGGAAACTTGGCAGGCGGGCGTTTTTCGTTTACCCACGGAACCCGGTCCAGATTGAAAAAAGAATCGAGTGTCGGCAGCCAGAGCAGAATCAAAAAGACGATCGAGAGCAGGAGCGACATGCCGTTGTTCACCCTCTCGAAGGAGCGAGAATGCTTCATGGCTACCCCTTCCGAAAGCCGGGCTTGCAGGAACTGCAATGATGCCGTGTCACTGTCGGGCATGTTCAAAACCGGTAGTAGATAAACGGATTGTAAGTGCCCCCGGCCAGCCACGCGGATGAAATCACCAGGAGCGCCACAAACAGCAGTGTTTCCAAAAAAAGACCGGTTGCGAACACGGGGACTTGCAGAGATTCAGGCGCTGCCTCCACAAGTCTGCCGTACCGGTCTCTTATCCATGGCCAAAGGGGGGCCGAAAACAGGATGCCGAGACCGATCGACCATGCCACCTGACGCGTTACATAGCGGGCCAGCGGTTGCGTCGCACCGGATGCGCTGCAGAAGCCGAACATGGCGTTGAAGAAACCCATCGCCTGTGAAAGAGTCTCGGAGCGGAACAACACCCATCCCAGGGTCACCACGAACAGGGCGTAGAGGTGCCTCATCGGCCTCGGCATCTTGTCGACCAGACTGCCGAAGCGTGTCCGTTCCAGGACGAGAAACAGGCCGTGATAGAGCCCCCAGATCACAAACGGCCAACTTGCCCCGTGCCACAGACCGCAGAGAAAGAAGACGATGATGAGGTTGAAATAGGTGCGCAATTCGGACCGCCGATTGCCGCCCAGCGGAATGTAAAGGTAGTCCCGGAACCAGGTGGATAACGAAATGTGCCAGCGACGCCAAAAATCCCGAATCGACTGCGATATGTAGGGGAAGTTGAAATTCTCCAGGAACTCAAAGCCGAACATCTTGCCGAGCCCTACTGCCATGTCCGAGTAACCCGAGAAATCGAAATAGATCTGCAGCGTGTAGCAGAGGATGCCAAACCAGGCCACCGGCGTTGTCAATTCATTCGACGGGAGGGCAAAGATATCCCGCGCCGGAACAGCGACCACATTCGCCACGACCATCTTCTTCGTCAGCCCGCCGACAAACCGGCGAACGCCTTCCGCGAAGTCTGTGCCCGTCATCACGCGCCTTGCGAGCTGCGGGGCGATGGCACTCCAACGGAGGATCGGCCCCGCTATCATCTGGGGAAAGAAAAAAATGTAGAGCGCAACGTCCGCCGGATTATTTGCTGCTTTCCACTTGCGGCGGTAAATATCAATGACGTAGGAGAGCGCGTGAAACGTAAAAAATGAAACGCCTATAGGCAGAAGCACATGGGGCAGCGGCATCGGGCGGTAATGAAATTTGGAAAGCAGGGAGTTCACGTTGGCAACGGCAAAGTCCGCGTACTTAAAAAACGCCAGGAGACCGATGTTCAGCGCGATGGCCAATGTGACCGCGGTCTTCCTCCGTGCCGGATCGTCGCTCCTTTCCACCCAGAGCCCCAAAAAGTAATTTATCAGCGTCGAAACCAATGCGAGAAAGATGAAGATTGGTTCTCCCCAGGCGTAGAAGATGAGGCTGGACAGGAGCAGCAAGGCATTGCGCGCCTTCAGTTTTGGCACGATCAGAACGAGCGTCAAGACGATCGGCAGAAAGAGAAAAAGAAAAACAGGAGAACTAAAGACCATGGCAAAGACCCGTACCCTTGAAGCGGGTCTGAGGCGAGCCTGAAGGATATGACTTCATTGCTTCGCCGACCTCTGAAGACTGCGAATCGCTTTCTTCAGAATTATTTTAGGCAGTCGCACTTTCGTCTTTACCCTGCTGAACGGTGAAGTAACGAGGCATTTGAGCCCGTGATGGTAGGCGCCGTCGATGTCTCCCCTCTCATAGAGAATTTGAGCGACTTTCCAGTGCCAAAACGAAACGCTCTTATTTATTTCTTTCTGAAATCTAGACCGATAATGGTCGTTCATATGGTTTGCGGCATCGATTGAGTTAACGAGTATCGCCGTATTTTCGAGTCCTGACCAGACTCCCGCTTCGTGAACCCTGTGCGCAGCCAGTATTTCATCCATATAGCAGATCGTTCCATGTTCCGCATTGAGGACATGCAGCGGCCAATCTCCCATGGGCATTGATGAAAACCATTCAGGGAACTCGCCGAATAATCTATTCCGAAAAATAGTCGAGCACGTCGGAATGAAATTGTGGGAAATTATGTCGGACAAGGTGAATATTCGTTTCTTCAATCTTCTTCGGTGAAATGGATGGTTCAACTCCGGCCTCGTATCGTAGACCTCATTTACGTTGTGGAAGCATTCCGAGCACTCCGGA
This sequence comes from Thermodesulfovibrionales bacterium, assembly GCA_035622735.1. Taxonomy (NCBI): domain Bacteria; kingdom Pseudomonadati; phylum Nitrospirota; class Thermodesulfovibrionia; order Thermodesulfovibrionales; species Thermodesulfovibrionales bacterium. Next base: position 12,786 of record DASPUT010000028.1, read on the forward strand.
TGCGCATCCAGGAAATCGACCTGCCTCTGCAGTTTGTCCGGAGAAGTCCAGTAATCGTCTCCTTCCAGTAAGGCAACGTACTCTCCCTCGCATGCTTTATACGTCGCGATGAAATTCCCGATCATACCGATGTTTTTTTCAGGCAAGAATAATCTGATCTTGTCGGGATGTTTCTTCTGGTAATCAATCGCGATGTTCCGCGTGTTGTCGGTAGAGCAATCCTCGCCGATGACGATCTCATAGTCGAAATTCACTCTCTGCATGAGGACGCTGTTCAGTGCCCCGGCAATGTACGCCTCGTGGTTGTATGTTATCATTAAAACGCTTACCTTCATGTTGATTGCCCGATATCAGGGATTGTCTTAAGAATTTGATTGTCTCCTAATCCCCTCGTAATCTCCTTATGATGCTCAATCACAAATCGAATGATTTCACAAACTCGGCCTATTTCTTCGGGTCCCACGGCCATACCGGTAGGGAGGGAAATTACCCGTTTCACGAGGCGCTCCGTATTGGGAAGCAAAAGCGCGGCTTGGGGAAAGTACGAGCGATAGGGCTCCATCATATGGCAACCGGGATAAAAGTAACGGCGAGCCATGACATTTTCCGCGTGCAGGATCTTCACGAGCTGATCCCGACTGACGCCCGTCAAATCCTCGTCGATTTCGCAGACAATGTACTGGCAGTTGTTTCTCTCTCCTTCGTCATAGGTTATGAGTTTCATACCCGGTAAGCCGGAAAGTTCTCTCGCGTACTGTCGGTAGTTGGACCGGTTAGCCTCTATGAATTCGCCCAGACTATCAAGGCCGGTCAGGCCCATGGCGGCGCATACCTCCGTCATCTTGCCGTTCGTGCCGATATAGACGACAGTATCGTAGCCGGCAAACCCGAAGTTTTTCATGAGTCTGATTTTCTGGGCGAGCTCGTCATTGTTGGTGACGATGGCGCCGCCCTCAAAGGTATTAAAAAATTTGGTGGCATGAAAGCTGAAGACTTCCGCGTCTCCAAAACTTCCGATCATCCGGCCTCGGTGAGAACAGCCAAAGGCATGCGCCGCATCAAAAATCAGCGCGAGATTATGTTGGCTGGAGATTCTTGTGAGCGCTTCCACATCACAGGGCCTTCCCCAGAGGTGAACACCGATAATGCCGGTAGTTCGGGGGCTAATCATTTTTTCTATGCTGCCCGGGTCAATATTGTGGGTCGTCGAGTCTATGTCGCAGAAGACCGGAGTGATTTCCTGCCACTGCAGGGAATGGGCCGTAGCGATAAAAG
>DASPUT010000029.1 GCA_035622735.1 Thermodesulfovibrionales bacterium
GTCAAGGAGAATGCGAGCGATATCCATATCGAACCCTACGAGAGGGAGCTCGATGTGAGGATGCGGGTCGACGGCATACTGAGGAAGGTGCTCACCCCGCCGAAGATTATCCAGGACGCCCTCATCAGCAGGGTGAAGATCATGGCGAATCTCGATATCGGCGAAAAGAGGCTTCCCCAGGATGGCAGAATACGGCTCCTCATCGGCGGCAGGGACATTGATATAAGGGTCTCGATCGTCCCGACTTCCTTAGGGGAGAGGGCGGTCCTCAGGCTGCTCGACAGAAAACAGGGGCTGAAGGGTCTCTACGAGGTCGGCCTCGATGATGTTAATGAAAAACACTTCGAGGAACTTTTGAGCAGGACGAACGGGATTATTCTTGTCACCGGCCCGACGGGAAGCGGCAAGACAACGACCCTCTACGCTGCCCTGAACAGAATACACACCGAAGAGAAGAACATCATCACCGTTGAAGACCCCGTAGAATACCAGCTCAAGGGCATCGGCCAGATTCATGTAAACCAGAAGATAGGGCTCACCTTTGCATCGGGCCTGAGGTCGATACTCAGGCAGGACCCCGATGTGATCATGGTCGGGGAGATACGGGATGTCGAGACAGCCGAGATCGCCATTCAGGCGTCCCTCACCGGCCATCTCGTCCTGAGCACGCTTCATACGAATGACGCTGCATCGGCGGTCACGAGGCTCATCGATATGGGCGTGGAGCCCTTTCTCGTCGCCTCTTCCCTTGTCGCGGTGATCGCGCAGAGGCTGGTGAGGACGATATGCCAGCACTGTAAGGAGTCTTACGAACCGGGTGAAGAAGAGACCCGCTATTTTTCCACCTTCGTCCCGCGTTTCTCGCCCTCCATCCTCTCGAGGGGAAGAGGATGCGAGCGGTGCAAGGGCAGCGGCTATTCCGGTAGGATGGGCATCTTCGAGCTCCTCAATGTGGACGCCGACATCAGAGAGATGATTACCGGGAGAAGGGATTCCCAGGCCATCAAGGAAACCGCTGTTACGAAGGGCATGAAGACGCTCTATGCAGACGGCCTCATCAAGGTCGCGAGAGGGCATACGACTCTCGAAGAGGTCCTGAGGGTCACGCAGAAGGATTATGCCGATCTTTCATTATAAGGGGTTCCGGTCTGACGGCTCTGAAGCGACCGGCATGATAGAGGCGTCGGGATTGAACGACGCGATAGCACGGGTGAGGGCCGAAGGCATCTTCCCGAGCGACATTGCCGAACCCCGTCCCGTGGGAAAGCGGAAACTGTTCCAGCGGACCGATGAAACCTTTCTGCCCAATGTGACGCGACAGCTCGCGACTCTCCTCTCCTCAGGAGTTCCCCTCATTGATGCCTTCATGTCTCTCGCTGCCGAATACCGGGGTTTTTACAGGGAGATGCTCATAGCGATAAAGGAGCGGGTTTCGGGAGGTGCGGGTCTTTCCCGGGCCTTGAAGGATTTCGGCGATGTCTTCCCTGAGTTCTACCGCAACATGGTCCGTTCCGGAGAAGAGAGCGGCAATCTGGACACTGTTCTCCGGAAACTCGCCGACTACCTCGAGAGACAGAGCGCGGTCAGGGCGAAGGTCCGTTCTTCAATGGTCTACCCGATCTTCATGATGGGAGTCAGCATCGTTGTGCTTTCGTTCCTCTTCACCTTCGTGATACCCAAAATCGTGAAGATCTTCAGGGACGCGAAGTCCACGCTTCCCTTTGTTACCGTTCTCCTCATAGGCATCAGCAACCTATTCGTCGGCTACTGGTGGGCGTTGATAGGGGGAGCGACGGCTGTCGTCCTCTATGCGAAGAAATTCCTGAGGGAGAACAGGCTATCAGTAGACCGGTTGATTCTCAGGCTGCCCGGGAATATTATCCAGAGCCTTTACTACTCGAGATTCGCGAGGACGATGGGATTCCTCCTGGACGGAGGCTTGCCCATGCTCAAGGCGCTCGGCCTTTCGGCGAGGTCGATGGGAAACCGGGAGCTCGAAGCATCGGTCTTGAGCGGGGCTGCTAAGGTCGCTGAGGGACAGAGGCTCTCGGCGTCTCTCGAGAAGTTTCCTCCCGTATTCGTGCAGCTCGTCGCTACCGGAGAAAAGAGCGGGAAGCTCCCTGAGTCGCTCAACAGGGCGGCTGATTCCTATGAAGAGGAATTCAACAGGCGGATCAACCAGGCGCTTTCACTCTTCGAGCCTATCATGATAGTCGTGATGGGGCTTGTGGTCGGTTTCATCGCGCTCGCCGTATTGCTGCCGATGTTCCAGTTGAACCAGCTCATCAAGTGACCGCAAACTGATATGTCGGTTGGTAAATTGAAAAGGGCTTGTGTAGAATAGGGAAGAGAGAGGAGGTAGCTTGAGAAGTACGATGAAGAGAAGTATCTGTTTCGCAGGGCATGCCGGACGTTCCTGTCGGGGTTTCACCCTCCTCGAGGTAATGATCGTCGTCGTAATCCTTGCCCTTCTTGCCGCCGTAGTCGCCCCGAAGATAATCGGCAGGATCGATGATGCGAAGATAACGGATGCGAAGGTCCAGATCAGGAATTTCGAGACGGCGCTTAAGTTCTTCAAGATGGACAATGGATTCTACCCCGACACCCAGCAGGGACTCGATGCCCTTGTCGAAAAACCGACGACCGGCGACATACCGAAAAAGTATCGGGACGGAGGCTATCTGGAGCAGAAGAAGATACCTCTGGACCCTTGGGGGAATCCCTACGTGTACGTCTCGCCGGGCCTTCATGGGGACTACGACATAATGAGCTATGGAGCTGACGGCAAAGAGGGCGGAGAAGGCATCAATGCGGATATCAAGAGTTGGGAGATGCAGTAAGGGCTTCACCCTTCTAGAGCTCATCGTCGCTATCTTCATCATATCCCTCGTGGTGTCGTTATCCATTCCTTCTCTGACCCTGATCGGGGAGGGCAGGGTGGTTTCCGACGCAAAGCGGATCGCGTCCATCCTGAGATACCTCAATGACAGCGCGGTAGCCACGAAGGAAAATCTCCCCCTCAAGGTCGGTCTTGGAGAAAAGATCGTCTCTTATGCCGGTCCCGATGGGGAGAAATCGGAACGGTTCGATACCATTTCATTCATAGAACTGCAGTCAAAGGGAAAGCTGACCGAAGGCGAGGTGACCGTCTTTTTCGGACCGTCAGGCTCCTCGGAGAGTTTTCAGATCCATCTCCATAACGATAAACAGGACGCAACGGTCGTCCTGAACGCCCTGAGCGGCAGGGTGAAGATAATTCAGGATGAAAAACCTTAGAGACCGATGCACGCGAGGGAGCATGTCCGGTGCGGGCTTCACCCTCGTTGAGGTCATGATAAGCCTCGCGATCATCGCCGGCCTCCTCATCACCCTCATCTATACGTTAAATTACCAGCTCGGCATTGCGGACAGGCAAGGGGTAATAACGGTTTCGACCGGTCTCGCGAAGGCGAAGATGTACGAGATAGAAAAGAACCCCTCAGTGAGCAAGGGCGATTTCCCGGAACCCTACTCGGCCTTTTCCTATGAAACGTCAGTGAAAGATTCCTCGTTCCCCGGCATGTCCGAATTGGCGGTAATTGTCAGAAAGGGGAAAGAAGAGGTGACGCTTTCAGAACTGGTTCGCAAGCCAAAGTGATGGAAAGGGTCAGAACGAAACAGGGAGACGGTTTCACCCTTCTCGAAGTCCTCATCGCACTGGCCATATTCTCCGTAGTCATCGCGGCGCTCTACGGAACATTCTTTTTTTCGGAAAAGGCGGTGGACGCGGTCGGCGATTCCCTCCTGAGGCTCCAGGAGGCTCGGTCCCTCGTTGATACCCTGAAGAGGGAGCTCGAATCCGCGTTCTATGATTCGACGTTAACGAGCAACAATAAGAGTTATACCGTCTTTAAAATCGACGACAGGGATTATTACGGGAAGCAGGCATCGCAGGTGCTCTTCACGTCCTTTTCGCCCTTGCTTCCTGGGCTTGCAAGGATAACCTACATCGTTGAGGAAACCGACGGAAAACTCACGCTCAAGAAGAAGATCATCTCGGCATTCGCACAGAAGGATGAAACAAAGAGTGTCGAACTCATGGAAGAGATAGACTCGTTCACGATCGAGGCAAAATTCGGAGACAAGTGGGTGAAGACCTGGGATACTGCACTGACGAAGAAGCAGCCTGATGAGATACGGATCTCGCTGAAGATCAGGACGAAAAAAGATACAGGTAAAGAGAAAGAGCGTTCGCCTGAACGCACCGACTCTGATTCTATGACGATCTCGGATATCGCGAAGCCGAGGTTCAGACAGACGATATGACGAGAAAGAATCTCGAGAGAGTGCGCCGCCCATTTTCTGCTGTCTTTCGTCTTGGTTCCGAAAAGGGTACGGCACTGGTTCTTACGCTTCTCATTCTCGTTCTCATAACAGCCCTCATCACCGAGTTCTCTTACGCGGTCTTCACAACAACCTCAGCCCTCTATAACTGGAGAGACTCCCAGAGGCTCTCCTTTGTCGCGAAATCCGGCACCTCGCTTGCGGTGAAGATCATCTCAAGTGCGCCGCAGAATGAACTCTATAAATATCTCGGCAAGGATATTCCGGTCGACAACATGCTCGAAGGTTTTGAAGGGAGTGTGGTCGTCAGGGCCGAGGATGAGGGCGGAAAATTCAATCTGAATTCGCTGATTACAGATCAAAATTCAGATACTCAGGTTACGGTTAATAATTCCCAGCAGAGCGTGATGTCGATTTTTAAGAGGTTGCTTAACAACCTGGGCTTGAATGAAGACATAGCCGGGAGGGTGGCGGACTGGATCGACAGAGATGGTAACCCCAGACTGAGAGATTCGGAAGATGGGGCCAAAAATGGATTTATGGATAGCACCGATGAACTCCTCCTCATTAAGGGAGTAGACCGCGTGACCTATGAAAAATTATTGCCTTATGTAACGGTATACGGGCCTCATAATGTTGTTAATATCAATATTAATACCGCGCCGATACCTGTTATAATGTCGCTGAATAGTGCGATATCGAGGGAAATGGCGGAGAGCGTAATTCGGTACCGGGCAGTGGAACCATTTAATAACACTGGTGAACTTCAACAAAGAGTTCCCGGCTTCGATCCTACACTTGTTAGCGCCATTTCTGGTATGGTTGTCTGGGGAAAACCGTTGAACTTACGTATCACAGTCATCGCAGAAGAAAATAAGATTAAGAGAGTGATAGAGAGCGTAGTGAGCGGCCAGCAGATACAATACTGGAAGGAGCTGTAGGTTCTTCGGATGGGAAGAGCAGGGGTCATCGATGTTCGGGACGGGTGGAAAGGCAACGAAGCTTTAACAATCTATCTCTTCGGCAGCCGCGGAGGAAAATATGAGTTCGAAAAGACCGTTGATTTCACTCCCCCGGCATCTCCGGCAAATCTCTTTGAAGACATTACGGAATTCTATCTGAGCCTCCCCGTCAGCTCCCTAAACTTCAGAATGCTTAGTCTTCCTTTCTCCGACAGTCAAAAGCTGAAAAGCATCATTCCCTTCGAGCTTGACGGGCTCATCTTAGGCGGGTCCGAAAGCATCGTCTTTGATTCGGTCGTAATGGATCAATCCGCGGACACTCATGATGTGGTTGTGACGTACATCGAGAGGAGGAGCCTCAGGGAAATCCTGGCAGGTCTCTCATTGGCAGGTATGGATCCCCAGGTCGTGACGTCGATCGAACTCCAGGCGATTCTCGGTAAGGCCGATGGCGATATCGCATCCCATCTCATGAGCCCCGGAAGTTTGAGTCCCGATGAAAGGATTGATGCTGCGGGGAAAGAGCTTATTTCACCCACGATTAATCTCAGAACCGGCCCCTTCGCCTTTACGAGAGACAGTGAGAAGATGAAGAAGTCATTGCGGGTCACGGAAATCCTCGCCGTCTTGCTGGCATTGGTGATCAATGCGGATCTTGCCTTCAAAATTATTGCCGAAAGGAAGGAAGTATCTGCGGTAAAAAAAGAGATGCGAAGTCTTTATACCGGCCTTTTCCCGAATGACAAGAAGATAACCGATGAATTATATCAGCTGAAGTCGAAGATGAAGGAACTGAGGGAGAGGGGAGAAACGATAGCAGGAGTCTCGCCTCTGCAGCTCATGACGGATCTCGCTCAGAGGACGGTTCCGGGAGTGAAGTTCGATGAGATGAATCTCGATAGAGAAGTCGTCACCGTCAAAGGTGAGGCAGTCTCGATGGAGAGCGTGGATAGGGTGAAGACGAAGCTTTCGGAATTCCTCAACGATGTTACCGCCTCGGATATAAAGTCCTCTGTGGAGGGAAAGATCCTCTTTACCGTTGTCGCAAAGGTCCGGCCGTCATGACACTGAGAGAAGCCGGATCAAGGATAATGCATCTTTCCGCTCCCGTGCTCTCAGGCCTGAGGGAGGGGAGCAATCAGGAAGACCGACGCAACGCGGTCCTTATCCTCGTCCTAATCGCTCTCTGCATTCTCATCGTTCCTCTCTTCATCGCGGAGACTGCTTCGAAAAGAGAAGCACACGCGGTCCGGGCGAAACTCAAGGAGGTATCGGCTGTGGCGGCGGAGTACCGGTCCTTAAAAGAGCGTACCGACGCCCTTGAACAGCGGAAATCCCTGGCGACTTCAAAGGTGAACGGTATTCCCCAGGCGATGGATGAGATATCTTCCTCGCTCGGTCTCAAAGGAAAGGTTAAGGCGGTAAAGGCGATCGGGAAGAGGGAGGTTGCCGGCGGCAGCGAAGAGACCGAGGAGGTCCAGATCGAAAAGGTGACGATGAATGAGCTCGTGAATATGCTCTATGCGATTGACGATGCACCGATGATGCTTTCCCTCCGGAGGCTCTCGATGAAGAAGACCTTCGAGAATCCTGAATTGCTCAACGCGAGTCTGACACTCTCATTCTTTACGAAGAAGTGAAGAAGGCCGTTATCGTCATCTCCTCCCTTGTCTTGCTCGTCGTAGGTTCCTGGCTTGTCATTCTGCCGGAACAATTCTTCATAGGCCTCATCGAGAATGGACTCGATTCGGAAGATCTCCATCTAAAGACGGAGGGGTTCAGCAAGGGACTTTTTTTGAGCTTCAGCGCTGAAAAAATCGTCCTCATGAAACGGGGGCACTTCCGGCAAGGCGAAAAGGACGGAGAGAAGCCTCCCCTGTCCGAAACCGCGATCGTGAGTTTCGACGATGTCCGGGGGAAGATAAACCTCCTCTCTCTCATAAGATTCAGTCCCGCTCTCGATTTCGACTGCACCGTCAACGGTGGAAGGGTTAGGGGTGAGATAGGACTCGCCGGGAATGGGAGGTCAAGAATAGACGGCGCCGGCATCCGGCTGCAGGGCATCCCTCTCTTTGAACTCATCGGCGTTCACGGGGACGGCAACCTCTCGGTCGCTCTTTCTCTCGACAACGGAAAGGGAGAGGCGAAGTTTTCCGTGGATGACGCACGGTTCAAAGCAGCATCCTTCGGGGGGGCTTTCGTTCCCCTCGATCTTTTTCACATGGCTAAGGGTGCGCTCATCGTGAATACCGGCACCATAGATCTGCAGTCGTTTGCGCTCTACGGAAACGGTGTCTACGCGAGGATAAAAGGAAGCGTGAAGGAAAGTAATCTGAATATGAATCTTGAGCTGATGATGGACTCCTCGTTCGAAGCCGGGGCCGCGCTTCAGCCGCTGCTGGAACGATACA
>DASPUT010000030.1 GCA_035622735.1 Thermodesulfovibrionales bacterium
GTTCATAGAACCGGACCACTCAAAGGGCGATTTCTGGACCTACCACCTGTTCGATACCCAGTTGCAGGAGAATCTCTGGGACCTGAAATGGACTTACGAAAACAGGGAACGCGATGAGGGGGTCACCGGTTATCTCAATCTGAACTATATGTCGAGCACCTTCTATAGCCAGTATTATCCTTATCTCAGCAGCACCCTGAGGAAGGCCATCGATCCTGCTTCATATCAGAGCCTGACCACGGAACGATTCCTCGAATCAACAGGCGAGGTCGCCCTGAACTTTGCGTCTTCACGCCTCTACCTGAACTCCCAGTACCTCGTGGACCTCCAGCCAGGGGCCAGTCAGGGCATTGTCTTACAGCGGCTGCCGGAAATCGGCTACTTCCTGGACCCGAGGCCGCTCGGCCCCCTTGTATTCTCCCTCACGACGAACGTCGATAATTACTGGAGGAGTCAGGGGGTTTGGGGACAGAGGTTCGATCTCTACCCGAGGCTGACCTATTCCGCGGGAAGCGATGTGATTCTCACACAGTCTCTCGGTTTGAGAGAGACCGCCTATTCCCTCCATGAATCAGACGGATTTTCGAATTCCCTGCACCGGGAGAGCTTCGACTACACGATCCTCGCCTATACGAGGCTGATGAAATCCTACGGATCCTTTACTCACATCGTCGAACCATCGATAGGGTATACCTTCATACCGTCGGTGACCAGCAACCTCCCCATTTTCGACTCGACGGAACTCTATACGAAGACATCTTCCATCCAATTCTCTCTCATGAACAGATTCAGGGACACGAGCGGTGACTTCCTCGTGCTCAGACTCACTCAGGCCTTTGATTCCTATCAGGACCACCCCCTTCAGCCCCTGACGATCGATGCCTCGGTTCTCAGGCCCCTGAATCTCAGAGTTCAGTTTTCCTTCGATGTGAATGCCGGCAAAGTCGAGACGGTAAATTCCGATCTCACCATACCCTTGGCGAAGGGGTCTGTTTACCTCGCCGAGCGTTACGAAAGGAACCAGGATATCCTCTCCTATGTCCTCGGGGCAAGATATCCCTTCTCGAAGGCGCTGTCGGCAGAAGGGAGTTTTTGGTATGACGCGAAGAATGGCGGATTCCAGAATTTTGCCGCCAGCGTCAAATATCAGCAGCAGTGCTGGGGAGTGACCCTCGTCTTCACGAAAAGGCAGAGCGATTACAGTTTTTCGGTACTCTTTGACCTACTCGGCATCGGTACAATCAAGCTCTGAGTCCCGCAGCCGGCCGATAAGGGCTTCTATCCGTTCCGCAGCGGCGGCCAAGGTGGTCTTATCCATCTCTATCAGAATTTCGGGATTTCGGGGCTCCTCGTAGGGTGCCGTTATCCCGGGCACGGGCCAGCCGGCTTTCGCCTTTTCATAAACCTCTCCCGGCGCTCCGTATGCCTCCCGCCGTCGCGTCTCCCGTGCGATGCAGACCTCAACGGGACATTTCAGATATGCCTCTCCGTACAGGGGAATAAGAGTTCTCGCAAGATCCCTCCACTTTCTCAGGTTTCCCGTTGCGTCTATGACGACGCTCTCCCCGTGACCGACGAGGGTTGCTGCGATAAAGACAAGACACCGGTAAACAATATCCCTCTCCTCCGCCGAGTATGTGGGCTCGGGCGTTACGATCTTCCTCAGATCATCCATCCTGAGCACGATGAAATCGGGATGGCGCTTCTTTATCTCCTCAGCGAGAGTACTCTTGCCGCTCCCGGGAAGGCCAGTCAACCACACCCCTATCGCTTTCATGTAACGACATCTTACCACAAACCGGAGGCGTCTTCATTCCTCCAACTGCGAGCTCTTCCGCTCCCCGACGGCGCACTATTGTGGTATACTACGTGAATCTTTTCTTACTGGTTTTAGTGCAGTGTCCCATGAAAAAACACTACGCGATAGGAATCGATCTCGGCGGCACTAATCTGAGGGTGGCCTTAGTCTCTGAGGACGGTGAGATCATCAATAAGAGAAAACTGCCTTCTATCGAACAGGTCGAGGAGTCTCTCCTGCGCTCTGCGGAAGAAGTTTTCACGGACGGGGTAGTCGGAATAGGTTTGGGAGTGGCAGGATTGATAGACAGGGAAAGATTCAGGGTAGCTGTTTCGCCGAATCTCCCGGCGGTCGAAGGGGTGGACTTCAACGCGCTGTTTCAGGATAGATTCCGGGTACCGGTCTTTATCGAAAATGATGCAAATGTAGCCGCCCTCGGTGAGAAATGGGCGGGCGCGGGAAGGGACTTTAAGAGCTTTGTCCTCCTCACCCTAGGGACCGGCATCGGCAGCGGAATAATCTATGACGGAAGGCTCATGAACGTCGCTGCCGAGGTCGGCCACATGAGCATCATCGCTAACGGGGTGAAGTGTTCCTGCGGCGGTATCGGGTGCCTTGAATCCTATGCCGCGGCTAAGGCTATCCTCGGCTATGCAGTCACGGCCCTGGAACACGGTTCGGAAAGCATGTTGCGGGAACTCCATAATGGAAATATCTACAAGCTGACGGGAGAAGATATTTATAAGGCTGCCCTCGAGGGAGACAATCTCTCGCGAGACGTATTGAAGGAAGCGGGCAGATACCTCGGGGTGGGGATATCAAACATCATAAACATCTTCAGTCCGGAGGCCATCATACTCTCCGGAGGTCTTATCGGCGCCTGGAATATCTATGTCCAGGAGGCGATAAAAGAGGCATCGAGGCGGACACTGAAGCACCTCTTCGACAGAGTGAAGATCATTCCTTCGTCCCTGGGGGATAATGCGGGAATTGTAGGCTCAGCATGTCTGGCCCTCGCCGCTACCCATGAAAGATAGGGGGCTGCGGGCGATCCCGGAACGGATCGGTCCCTGCGATACCCCGGAAAACCTCTTCTGTAACCGCTATTGAGATGACAAAACGGATAAGAAACTTTTCGATTATCGCTCACATCGACCATGGGAAATCGACCCTGGCCGACAGGTTGCTGGAATACACCGGCGCCCTCAGCTCGAGAGAGATGATGGCCCAGGTGCTGGACTCGATGGATCTCGAGCGGGAAAGGGGCATAACGATTAAGGCGCATGCGGTGAGACTCATTTACCGTGCTGACGATGGCGCCGATTATGTGCTGAACCTCATAGATACACCGGGGCATGTGGACTTTTCCTACGAAGTTTCGAGAAGCCTTGCCTCATGCGAGGGGGCATTGCTCATCGTCGACGCCACGCAAGGCGTTGAGGCCCAGACTGTTGCGAACACCTATCTCGCCATCGAGCACAACCTGGAGATAATCCCCGTTATCAATAAGATAGATCTCCCCGCAGCCGAGCCCGAAAGGGTAAAGGACCAGATAACGGACATTGTCGGGATAGAGAGTTCGGAGGCTATTCTCGCGAGTGCAAAAGAGGGGACGGGCACAAAGGAGGTCCTCGAAGCGATCGTGAAGTACGTCCCCGAGCCCCAGGGCGATGCGAACAATCCTCTCAAGGCCCTCCTCTTCGATTCCTGGTTTGACAATTATCAGGGTGTCATAGTCCTCGTGAGGATATTTGACGGAACCGTGAAGGCCGGGATGAAGATTCGGCTCATGCGCACCGACAGGGAATTCGACGTATCTCAGGTAGGGGTCTTCACGCCGAAACCTCAGCCTGTTCAGGAGCTTTCCGCCGGCGAGGTCGGATACATCATCGCCGGGATAAAGACGGTGAGCGACACAAAGATAGGAGACACGATCACCGACGCAGCGAACCCCGCAACTGAACCCTGCCCCGGTTATAAAGAGATAAAGCCTATGGTCTTCAGCGGACTCTACCCCACGGAGACCCATCAGTACGAGGGGCTGAAAGAGGCCCTCGAAAAGTTGCGACTGAATGACTCTTCCTTCTCATACGAACCGGAGACATCAACCGCTCTCGGCTTCGGGTTCAGGTGCGGATTTCTCGGACTCCTCCATATGGAGATCATCAAAGAGAGGCTTGAACGGGAGTTCGGTCTCTCTCTTATCAGCACCGCTCCCACCGTCATCTACCGGATTACGGACGCGAAGGAGAATATCCTGTTTGTCGACAACCCCACATCACTGCCTGAACGGTTTCTCATGATCGAGGAGCCCTTCGTGAAGATAACCATATTTGTACCCCAGCAATACATAGGACCGATCCTTGACCTCTGTCAGGAGAAGCGCGGCATCCAGAGGGAGTTCACGTACATCGGGAAAGACAGGATCATGGTCGTCTACGAGGTACCCCTCAACGAGATTCTCTGGGATTTCTACGACCGGTTGAAATCCCTGTCGAAAGGCTATGCTTCCATGGACTATGAGTTTACCGGATACAGGGAATCGGACCTCGTCAGGCTCGATGTCCTCCTGAACGGTGAGGCCGTGGACGCCCTTTCCTTGATAGTTCACCGGGACAAGGCGTATTATAAGGGCAGGCAGATTGCGGAGAAGCTGAGGGAGGTGATCCCCCGGCAGCTCTATGAGGTCGTGATACAGGCGGCGATAGGGTCCAAGGTCATCGCGCGAGAGAGTGTAAAAGCGCTGAGGAAGGATGTCCTTGCGAAGTGTTACGGGGGTGATATCACGAGAAAGAGGAAACTCCTCGAGAAACAGAAGGAAGGGAAAAGGAGGATGAAGCAGGTCGGCAGGATAGAGGTCCCGCAGGAGGCGTTCCTCTCCGTATTGAAGGTGAAATGACGTGAGGCTATATCCCACAAGGAGGAATAGGGCATCGTGAAAAAAAACAAGAGGGAGCTTATCTGGGAATATACAAAGGCCATCGGAACCGCTCTCCTTCTCGCGCTCTTTATCAGGGCATATTTTGTCCAGGCATTCAAGATACCCTCGGGCTCAATGATACCGACGCTCCTCATCGGGGACCACATCCTCGTGAACAAATTTATCTACGGGACAACGATTCCCTTCACGGACAAGAGGGTCCTCATATTCACGAAGCCCGAACGAGGTGATATAATAGTCTTCAAATACCCCGAGGACCGCAGTAGGGATTTCATAAAACGGGCTATCGCCGTTGAAGGCGACACCATAGAATCGAGAAACAAGATAATCTATGTGAACGGGAAACCGGTGGAGGAGCCTTACATACAGCATACCGACCTCTCAACGCGGCCGGGGGGGATCGAGCCGAGGGATAATTTCGGGCCCATCATCGTACCGAAGGGAAAATATTTCATGATGGGCGACAACCGTGACCAGAGTTATGACAGCAGGTATTGGGGATATGTCGACATGGGCGATATCCGGGGTAAGGCTTTGATAATCTACTGGTCCTGGGACAGCAAGAAGACCTGGCCAAGGCTGGGTCGCATAGGGAGGTTGGTCAGATGAAACACCTTCGCAGCAGGGACGGTTTCATAAAACCGCTCCTCACGATCGCAATCCTCGCGGCCGTTGTCTACGGGGGATATCTTTTCGGGATGCCCTATTACCGGTACGAAGCCTTTAAGAGCGAGGTGAAGGCTACCATG